>NZ_JBEXWP010000020.1:0-168775 GCF_040629895.1 Streptomyces sp. NPDC005866 | reverse complement strand
GTCCACGCCTCCTCCGCCTTGCAGCTGCACGCACCAGACCCCGCTCGGCTCGGTCAAGAGGCACTGTTCCTCACTGCCGGCCTGATCCAGACGACGCCCCCTAGGGCCATGTGCCGTTCAAAGGGGCGTGCTGGGCCGGTGGTGTGATCAGGTCGGCCGCGGTGATCGCGGCGGGGGTGGAGTGGCCGGACAGGGCGAGGGTGAGGTCGAACTCGGCGAGCAGCGAGCGGATCACGTGTTCCACACCGGCCTGACCGTCCAGACCCAGTCCGTAGACGTACGGCCGGCCCAGCAGGACCGCCCGCGCGCCGAGGGCGAGGGCCTTGAACAGGTCGTCCCCGGTGCGCACCCCGCTGTCGAACAGCACGGTCAGCCGGTCGCCCGCCGCCTCCGCGACCCGCGGCAGCGCGTCGGCCGCGCCGACCGAACCGGCCACCTGCCGGCCGCCGTGGTTGGACACCACGACCCCGTCCATCCCGGCGTCGGCGGCGAGCCGCGCGTCGTCCGGGTGCAGCACGCCCTTGAGCACGATCGGCCCGTCCCAGTGCTCCCGCAGGAACGCCAGGTCCGGCCAGGTGTGACTCGGGTTCCCGAACAGACCGAGGAAGTGCAGCACGGCCGCGTTCGGGTCCTCCTGCACCGGCTTGGCAAGGCCCGCCCGGAACGCCGGGTCGGTGAAGTAGTTGGCGGTGCCCACCCCGTTCAGGAACGGCAGATAGGCCTGGTCGAGATCGCGCGGGCGCCAGGACAGCAAGGGTGTGTCGAGCGTGACGACCAGCGCCGAGAACCCGGCGGCCTCCGCCCGCGCGAGGAAACTCCTCGTCACCTCGCGGTCCTTGCCCCAGTAGAGCTGGAACCACCGCTCGGCGTCCCCCATCGCCTCCGCCACCTGCTCCATCGGCGTACTGGAGGCCGAGGACAGGATGTACGGCACACCCTGCGCGGCGGCGGCCCGGGCGGCCGCGGACTCGGCGTCCGGATGCATGATCGACAGCACGCCGACGGGCGCCAGCGCCAGCGGGGCCGGCAGCGCGCGGCCCAGCACCCGCACCGACAGATCCCGCTCGCCGACGTCGCGCAGCATGCGCGGGACGATACGGCGCCGCTCCAGGGCCGCCCGGTTGGCGCGCATGGTGCTGCCGTCGCCGGCGCCGCCCGCCACATAGCCGACAGGGCCGGGCCCGAGTCGCAGCTCGGTCAGCTCCTCGAGGCGGGTCAGATCGGTGGGCAGCCGCGGCACCGCGCCCGTCATCCCGTTGAGATAGATCTCGTACTGGAAGTCAGCCCAGTGCTTGGCCATCCGTACGCCCCGCCTCTCCACGTCGAGTATGCGCAGGGGTGACCATACCCGCCGGTATGTACGGGGGCCCACCCCGTCCTCCGCGTCAGCTCGCCGCGGTCGCCGCAGGCTGGGCCGCGTCCGGTTCGGCGCCGGGACCGGTGATCGGCGGCACCGGCACCTCGACGGTCCGGGCCAGCCGGGGCCCCTCGGGGCCGTAGGCCGCGCGCGGCTCCGGGAACAGCCGCAGCAGCGTCAGGAACAGTACGGCGGCCACCGCGAGGGACAGGGGCAGGCTGATGTCGACCCCGTTGGCGAGGTCGCCCAGCGGGCCGACGAACTGCCCCGGGATGTTGGTGAACAGCACACCGATCACCGCCGATACCCACCAGGCCGTCATCCCGCGCCAGTTCCAGCCGTGCGAGAACCAGTAACGGCCCCCGCGCTGGCGGCGGTTGAAGACCTGCAGGGCGTCCGGGTCGTACCAGCCGCGCCGGGTGTAGAAGCCCAGCATCATCACGACCATCCACGGAGTGGTGCAGGTGATGATCATCGTGGCGAAGGTCGAGATCGACTGCACCAGGTCCAGGCCGAAGCGGCCGATGAAGATGAACGCGATGGACAACACGCCGACGAGCACGGTCGCCTGGACGCGCGACAGCCTCGGGAAGACCGAGGAGAAGTCCAGGCCCGTGCCGTAGAGCGAGGTGGTCCCGGTCGACATGCCGCCGATCAGGGCGAGCAGACAGACCGGCAGGAAGAACCAGCCGGGGGAGATGGCGAGCAGACCACCGACGAAGTCCGGGGCCGCCGGGTCGACGTACTTGGGTGCCTTCGTGGCGATGATGCTGGCGGTGGCCAGGCCGAAGACGAACGGCAGCAGCGTGGCGATCTGCGAGAGGAACGCGGCCGCGACCACCCGGCGGCGCGGCGCGTCGGCCGGGATGTAGCGGGACCAGTCGCCGAGGAACGCCCCGAACGACACCGGGTTGGACAGCACGATCAGCGCCGCGCCGATGAACGACGGCCAGAACGCCGACGGGGACGCCTGCGCCGCCGCGTCCGCCGAGGCCGTGAACACCCCGGCGTACGACGGGTCGAAGTCCCCTGCGAACGCGATCGCGCCGAGCACGAACAGCACGCTCGCCGTGGCCACCGCGACCTTGTTGACGAACAGCATGAACCGGAAGCCGTACACGCACACCGCGAGGACCAGCCCCGCGAAGAGCGCGTACGCGACGACGTACGCCGGTGTGGAGCGCTCCAGGCCGAACAGCCGGTGCGCGCCGCCGACCAGGGCGTCGCCGGAACTCCACACCGAGATGGAGAAGAACGCGATCGCCGTGAGGAGGGACAGGAACGAGCCGACCACGCGGCCGTGCACACCGAGGTGCGCGGAGGACGCGACAGCGTTGTTGGTGCCGTTCACCGGGCCGAACACCGCCATCGGGCACAGGATCAGCGCGCCCGTCACCACCCCGAGGAGCGTGGCGGCGAGGCCCTGCCAGAAGGACAGGCCGAACAGGATCGGGAACGCGCCGAGCACACAGGTCGAGAACGTGTTGGCACCGCCGAAGGCGAGCCGGAACAGGTCGAGCGGGGTCGCGGAGCGGTCCGCGTCGGGGATCCGCTCGACACCGTGGGCCTCGACTTCGGTGAGGGACGGCGTGGCAGGCTGCGAGTGGTGCTGCGAGGACAAGGGGGCTCCAGCGGGGGACGGCGGCGGAGCGCGGGGCGGCGCGGGGGCGGGCGGACGGCCGGCGGCGTCGCGGGGTGTGCGGCGGACCGGAGGCCGTCCTCAGGGGGTTCTGCCGACGCTAGAGCCCGGGTCAAGCCGGCGGCCAGAGGACTATTCATCCACCTTTCGCAGCCGCAGTGGATGATTCGGCCAGGGCCCGGCGGTCTCAGTCCTGGTCGGCGTCCGGCCCCTGGGCCCGGACCCGTTCGACATGCTCCAGCGAGTCGCGCAGTTCGGCCAGCCAGTCGTCGGTGTGCTTCTGAACCAGCCGCACGCACCAGGCCAGTGCCTCACTGCGGCTGCGTGCCACACCCCCGGCGATCAGCGTGTCCAGCACCTGGCGCTCGGGCTGGCGCAGCCGGGTCATCACCGGCGCGGCCACGTGTGTGAACAGCGCCCGCCGCCCGTCGCACTCCACACCCCAGGACACCTTGCGCCGGAACTGGTGCTCCGCCTCCTGGGCCACACCTATCCGGATCTCCCGGGTGCGCTCCCGGAACTCCTGGATCCGGCCCTCCACGGCGGCTTCCCGCTCGGCTTCCGAGACGCCCTCCGCCAGCTTGGGTCCGGGGATGCGCCCCACGACGGTGATCTCCTCGCGGTCCACCGTCACCTCGACCAGCTCCTCGAACAGGTCGTCGGGCAAACGGCCGGCGAACCAGCCGCGCAGCTTCTCTCGTTCCTCTTGAGTAATCATGTAATGACCATTACTCCGGTGCAGCACAAAGGCAAGGGCTTGCCGAGAAGTCCGCCGACAGCGGAAGCGGAATGTTTCAGGACGATTAACCAGGCGAGGGGATCCGGCCATCCGGCCGTTTCGCGCGATCAGGAACCGCTCGGTTGCACGGTCAGCGCGTTCGATTTCCGTCACTTCACGCCACTGATTCAATACGCAATGTTACTGAAACCCGTGGGTTCGATGTGTGTTTCGGCGGCGGAGTCGGCAGAGTGGCGCCCGCCGCTCCCGGCACCCACCGGGCCGTGGGCGGCACCCGTCGAATCAAGCGGAAGGATGCACACAATGCGAACCACCGCGCGCTGGGCAGCGACCCTCGGTCTCACGGCCGCCGCCGTCTGCGGCCCTCTGACCGGGGCAGCCCTCGCCGCCCCGAGCTCGCTCTACGCCCCGTCGGCCCTGGTGCTCACCACCGGCCACGGCACTGACGCGGCCACCGCCACGCCCGAGCGCGCCGTCACCCTGAACTGCGCCCCGGCCGCCTCCGGTACCCACCCGGCCGCCGCCCAGGCCTGCGCCGAACTGCGCGCCGCCGGCGGCGACTTCGAGGCCCTGGCGCCCAGAACCGATGTGTGGTGCACCAGGCTCTACGATCCCGTCGTGGTCACGGTCGAGGGCGTCTGGCAGGGCAAGCGCGTCTCCTACGAGCGCACCTTCGGCAACCAGTGCATGAGGGACGCCTACGGGGTCAGCGTCTTCGCCTTCTGAGCCCGGGATCGCACGGTCCTCGTGACTGCCGGAACAGGTCCGCAAGTGGGGAGTGCGGCCACTGGAGCGAGGAACCGGCGATCTCGCGCCGGGGGTCGGACGGGCGGAGTGGGGCCGCCCGCCGCCCCCGGCATCACCGCCGCTCCCCGGCGCTCCCGTCCCGGGGGTAAGCCGGGGAGCGGCGGAAAACGACCCAGCAGGCCCGAGGCCCTGAGCAGCCGCGGAATCCGGGGGCCTTCGCACACCAGCCGCAGCCGGCCGCCCCGCTCCTTGGCCCGCGCATCGGCCCGGCACAGCACCCGCAGCCCCGAACGGTCGAGGAAGTCGAGCGCGCGCAGATCGACGAGCAGGTCGGGCTCGGATCCGGTGGTCGCGGCGAGCAGATGCCCGGCGACCAGCTCCTCGGTGGCGACGTCCACCTCACCGAAGACCTCGACCACGAGATACGCCCCGCACCGGCGGGTCCGCGCCCAGGAGTTGGCGGCGGGCAGCCCGGGTTCCACGGCTTCCGGCGTCATCTCTGCTAGTGCCTGTTGCGGCACCAGCCCTGGCACGGGGCACGTACGGGCCCGGTTGTTACCCGCCGGGAGCGCCTGCCATCCCTGATGCGGGCGGCGCAAGATCAGGCTCACTCGGCTCGGTGAACTCCCCTCAAGGGGTGACTTGAGACGCCCTGTGGGGGCCTGAGGGATCTGCGCGCTCGACTCGTACCGGCCCGCGGACGGCAACGGCGAGGGGCCGCCGTCTCCCTGCTGACGGCGACCCCTCGGTCTTCGGCGGCTCTCCGACGGTCACCTCACATATGAACGACCGGCGCCGCATCCGCGTCCTGCTGCGGCACCCCCCGACGGAACAGCAGGAAGGCGATCACCGCACCCGCCGCGAACATGCCGGCCGACCACAGAACGCGGTCGTGTAGCTCTCGATCGTCGCCTGGGCCTGCACCAGCTTGCTGGTCGCGTTCCGCCCGGCCAGATAGTCCGTCGCCGCGCCCGCCGCGAGGGTGTTGAGCAGCGCCGTACCGATCGAACCGCCCACCTGCTGCATGGCGTTGACCGTCGCGGAGGCGACACCCGCCTCGTCGGCCGTCACCCCGCCCGTGGCCAGCTGCATGGTCGCCGGCATGACCAGGCCGAGGCCGAAGCCGGTCACGATCAGCTGCGGCAGCACCGCGCTCACGTAGCTGGAACCCATGCCGATTCCGGTCAGCCAGGCCATGCCGGCCGCGGCGATCGCGAAGCCCAGCGGGACGAGCACCTTCGGGCCTGTCCGCGGCAGCAGGACCGTGGTGCCGACCTGAGCGGCGACCATCAGGGCACCGACCATCGGCAGGAACGCCAGACCGGTCTTCGTCGGGCTGAAGCCCAGGTTCAGCTGCAGGTAGTAGGTGAGGAAGAGGAACACACCGAACATGCCACCGGCGGAGATCAGCACGGCCAGGAAGGAGGCGCCCCGGTTGCGGTCCAGCAGGATGCTCAGCGGCAGCAGCGGGTGCGCCGTCTTGGTCTGCCACCAGGCGAAGGCCGCCAGCAGTGCACCGCCCGCGATCAGGAAGCCCCAGGTCAGCGGCGAACCCCAGTCGTGCGTCTCGGCGTTGGAGAAGCCGTAGACCAGTGAGAAGAGGCCGCCGGCCACGAGGACCGTGCCGGGTACGTCCAGCTTGGAGTTGCCGGCGTCGCGGTGGTTGTGCAGCAGCGCCATACCGCCCGCGAAGGCGACGACGGCGATCGCGACGTTCACATACAGGGTCCAGCGCCAGTCGAACGCGTCGGTCAGGACACCGCCGAGCAGCAGACCCACCGCACCGCCGGCACCCGCGATGGCGCCGTAGACACTGAACGCCCTGGCACGCTCGCGGGCGTCGGTGAACGTGGTGTTGAGGAGGGAGAGCGCGGCCGGTGCGAGCAGCGCGCCGAAGGCACCCTGCAGGGCGCGCGCGGTGACCAGCATTCCGAAGCCGTTCGCCGCACCGCCCAGCGCCGACACGGCGGCGAAGCCGACGACTCCTACGAGAAAGGCGGTCTTACGGCCGAACAGGTCGGCGATGCGTCCGCCGAGCAGCAACAGGGACGCGAAGGCGAGGGCGTACGCGGTGACGATCCACTGCCGGTTGCCGTCGGAGAAGCCGAGGTCCGCCTGGGCCGACGGCAGGGCGATGTTCACGATGGTGGCGTCCAGTACCACCATCAGCTGGGCGACGGCGATGACCGCGAGGATCCACCACCGCTTGGATGAGGCGGCGGCCGGCGGTGCCTCCGCGGCACCGACGCGGACGTCGTCGGTCAGAGTCTTCTCAGACATGGGGGAACCACTCCAGGGAAGTCGTTCGGGATTTTCGAGAGGCCGCTTCGGCGCGACGGGCTTACGAGTCCGCGAACGAAACGGTTTCGTACACATTGAGCGTAGACCACTTCCAGCGAAACGGCAACGTTTCGCAGGGGAGCTCTATTACGAGGTGCGCGGCGCCGGTCCGGCGCTACTGATGATCAGTGGTGCAGGCGGGGGCGCGGATCCAGGCGGAGTACCTGCGTCGTCCGGCCCTTTCGCGGCGGCGGTAAGGGCGTTGGCCACGCTGTTGCTCCCGCGGTGAACCGAGCCTTGTATGCCTTGACGGGAATATAACCTCGCGGGCATGTTGGTCTCATGTCCGCCGATACCCTCTGGACCGCCCTCGCCGACCCCCACCGACGGGCCATGGTCGGCCTCCTCCTGACGCGCCCGAGGCCGGTCGGCGAGATCGTGGACGCATGCGGACTGAGCCAGCCGAGTACCTCGAAGCACCTCAAGGTGCTGCGCGAGGCGGGCCTGGTCCGGGTACGGCAGGACGCGCAGCGCCGCGTCTACATGCTGGACCCCGCGCCGATCGCCGAACTCGACGCCTGGCTCGCTCCGTACCGCAAGCTGTGGAACACCAGCCTGGACGCACTGGAGCACCGCCTGGACGAGACGTCGGACACCCCGCAGGAACCCTCTTCCAAGGACTGATCTGCCATGACCGCCGAACTCACCGGCACCTATCTCACCCTCGACGACGGCCGTTCCGCCGTCCGCTTCAGCCGTACCTACGACCACCCTGTCGAGCGCGTCTGGCAGTTCGCGACCGACCCGGACGAGTCGGCGCACTGGTTTCCGTCGCGCCTCGATATCGAGTTGCGGGACGGCGGTACCGTCACGTTCAGCGGCGACCCACGCCAGGCGGACGCGACGGGCACGGTGCTCGCCGTCGACGAGCCACGGCACCTCTCCTTCACCTGGGGCGGCGACGAAGTGCATTTCGACCTCGAAGCGCTGGATGAGAAGCGCACCCGCTTCACCCTGACCCAGGTGCTCGCGGAGGAGAACACGGCTGCCCGCAACGGCGCCGGCTGGGAGGTGTGCCTGCTCGCCCTCGACGCCCTGGCCGGTGGCGAGCGACACGCGGGTCCGCATTCCGAGGAGGCCGCCGACTGGCGGCAGTTCTACGACGCTTACCTGGGCGCCGGAATCCCCTCCGGCGCGCCCGTCCCCGGCCTCGACGTCTGACCGTTCACGCCAGCTGCCGCCGCACCAGCTCGTGCAGCCGCCCGCCGGTGTCGGCGAGCAACTGGGCAGGCGGGCCCTGCTGGGCGACCTTGCCGTCCTCCATCACTACGACACGGTCGGCGTCCATGACGGTCGACAGCCGGTGGGCGATGACGATCCGGGTGGCGTTCAGCTTGCGGGTGCTCTCGATGACCGTGCGCTGGGTGTCGTTGTCCAGGGCGCTGGTGGCCTCGTCGAAGAACAGGATGCGGGGCCGCCGGATCAGCGCCTGGGCGATCATCAGCCGCTGCCGCTGACCGCCCGAGATGGCGCCGCTCCCGGCGACGATCGTGTGCAGCCCCATCGGCATCCGCTTGATGTCCTCGGCGAGGCCCGCCATCTCGGCCGCCGCCATCGCCTCCTCGGGGGTGTACGGCTCGGTGCCGCAGATGACGTCCAGGATCGAGCCGGTGAACGGCTGCGCGTGCTGGAGCACCACCCCGCACTGCCGGCGCACGGCCGACTGGTCGAGCGCGCCCAGGTCCTGGCCGTCGTACAGCACGCTCCCCGAGACCGGCTTGTCGAAGCCGATCAGCAGCCGCAGCAGCGTCGACTTGCCGCAGCCGCTGGGGCCGACGATCGCCACGAACTCGCCTGGCCGCACCTGGAAGGAGACGTCGTCGAGGACGAGGGGGCCGTCGTCCGCGTACCGGAAGGAGAGACGGCGGGCCTCGATACCGCCGGACAGCGGGCCGGGGCGGGTGCTGGCGGTGCGCACCTCGGGGGCGGCCTCCAGGACCGGCTTGATCTCCTCGAACAACGGGAGTGCGGCCACCGCCGACACGAAGGAACCGGTCAGCTGGGTGACCGAGGTGAGCAGCATCGTCACCGACGTGTTGAAGGTGAGGAAGGCCGCCGCGTCCATGGCGCCCTTCGCCGGGCCGGCCAGCAGCATGAACATCAGCAGGGTGCAGACCGGGAGATAGACCGAACCCAGCACCGTGGTGAGGTTCTTGATCCGGCCCACCTTCTGCTGGAGCTCACGGCTGCGGGCGAACTCGCCCGCCCAGGCCGCGTAGGCGTAGTTCTCGGCCGCCGCCACCCGCAGCTTGGGCAGACCCCGCAGGGTCTGGAAGGCCTGGTTGTTCAGCTTGTTGCCGAGCACCACCAGCCGGCGCTGCCAGCGCACCTGCCACAGCCCGAGCCCCAGGAAGAGGGCGCCGATGACGACGAGCATGGCAAGGGCCGCCAGCGCCATCGGGACGCTGTACCAGAACAGCAGGCCCAGGTTCATCGCCCCGACGGTCACCGACTGCGCTACCACCGGGCCGACGCCCGCCAGCAGCCGGCGGATCGCGCTGATGCCCATGGCCGCGCTCGCCAGCTCCCCGGTCGAGCGCTGGGTGAAGAACTTCGTCGGCAGCCTCAGCAGCCGGTCCCAGACGGCCGGCTGGAGGGTCGCCTCGATACGGCCCTCCAGGCGGAGGATGGTGAGGTTCTCCAGGAGCGTGAACGCGGACGACACCACCGCGCTGACCATCACCGCCAGGCAGACCTGCACGATCAGGTTCGTCTGGGCCTTCGGCACGTACTCGCCCAGCACCTTGCCGGTCGCGATCGGCACCAGGGCGCCGATCGCGACGGTCACCAGTCCGGCAAGCAGCAGGTTGCCGAGGTCGCCGCGCGTACCGCGCAGGCTGAACCGGAGCAGGCCGAGCAGGCTGGGCGCCTTGTCGGGCAGCGGACGGTAGAACATCACCGCGCGCGGCTCGAACTCCTCCGCGTTCGCCTTCTCGATCGGCGTCTCCCGGCCGGTCGCCGGATGGACGGCGACATAGCCGCCGCGCCGCCACAGCAGCGCGACCGGAGCGCCGGACAGGGCACGGTGTCCGATGAGAGGTCCCACGTTGTCCCGCCACCAGCGGCCGTCGAGACGTACCGCCCGGACACGCACCCGGGACGCGAGGGCCACCCGTTCGATCGGGTCGATACGGTCGCTCTCGGTGCCGCTCTGCGCGGGCTCGGCCAGGGTGATGCCGGCCGCCTGGGCGACCAGTTTGCAGGCCGCGTAGGAGGCGTCGGCATCGGCGGCAGTCGTACGCTTGGCCGCCTTGCCGATGGAGGCGAGCAGCGTGCGGTCGGCCTGGGCACGGACCGCCTCACCGGCCTTGATACCGGCCGCGGTGCGGGTCTCGTGGGTGCGCTCCAGCTGTTCGATCCACCGGTCCAGCGTGGTGAGCAGCCGGTACTGCTGGTCGACCATGGTCTGCCACAGGGCGGGGTCCATCAGCAGATCGGCGGCCGCCTCCGCGCCGTACAGCGAGCCGTACTGGACGCTGCCCGGCGGCACCTGCATCCAGAAGACGTCGTCGTCGGTGGGGGCCGCGGCCCGCTCGCTGGCGGTCATCGGCGCCTGGAAGAGGATCGACAGGCCGCGGCCGACGCCGAGCGCGAGGGCGTACTCCAGGGGGCTCGTGGTCGGCGGCACGTACTGCGGGTTGCCGTACTCGTCGTAGGACCACGTCTGGGTGCTGGCGGGCTGGTAGAGCTCGCGCAGGCCGATGCGGTGGACCACGCAGTCGCGGAGCGGGCGGGCCACCAGGGTGTGCTGGGGTCCGGCGACCGGACCGAGCAGGAGAGCGCCCGCCTCCAGCCGTCCCAGGTGGTGCCAGTGACCCTGCTGTTCGGCGTCCACCGCGAACAGGTCCAGGGCGCCGGACACCACCAGCCACAGCACCTGCGGCCCTTCTAGGTCCAGGCGGTTGAAGCCGGTGCAGTCGATCCGGGCGCCCAGCGAGCCGAGCGCGCCGAGAACGAGGTCGCCTTCCTCTACGGTCGTCATCTCATCGCTCCCTGACCAGCGCGGCGTACGCCCCGCCGTGTGCCACCAACTCGTCGTGCCGACCGCGCTCCACGATCGTGCCGTGCTGGAGCACGACGATCTCGTCGCTGTCGCGGACCGTGCTCAGCCGGTGCGCGATCACCACACAGGCGCAGCCGCGCCGGCGCAGGTTGTCCATGACCGTCAGTTCGGTTTCGGCGTCGAGGGCGCTGGTCACCTCGTCGAGCACGAGGATGCTCGGCCTGCGGACCAACGCCCTCGCGATCTCCAGGCGTTGCCGCTGGCCGCCGGAGAAGTTGCGGCCGTCCTGCTCGACCTTGCTGTGGATGCCACCGGGGCGGCGCATCACCACGTCGTACAGGGCCGCGTCCCGCAGCGCCTCCACCACGGCCTCGTCCGGGATGGACGGGTCCCACAGCGCCACGTTGTCGCGGACCGAGCCCTCGAAGAGGAAGACGTCCTGGTCGACGAAGGAGACGGAGGCGGCGAGGGCGCCGCGCGGGATGTCGTCCAGGCGCTGGCCGTCGATGCGGATCACGCCCTCCCAGGGGGCGTACAGGCCCGAGATCAGCCGGGAGACCGTGGACTTGCCGCTGCCCGAGCCACCCACCAGGGCCACCTGCCGGCCGGGGCCGACGGTCAGGTCGAAGCCGGTGAGCAGGGGCTTGTCGAGCGGGCTGTAGCCGAAGGTGATGTTCTCCAGTTCAACATGGCCGTGCAGCCGCCGGGTCGACTCGCCGGAGCCGGGGCGGGCGTAGATCGGGTCCGCCTGGAAGTTCTCCACGTCCTTGAGGCGGGCCACGTCGGCCGCGAAGTCCTGGATGCGGCCCGCGACGCCGTTCAGCCGGGTGAGCGGGGCGGTGAAGCGGGTGACCAGGGACTGGAAGGCGACCAGGAGCCCGACCGAGATACCGCCCTCGACCGCCCGCATACCGCCGATCCACAGGATCAGCGCGCTGTTGAGGGTGGCGAGCGTCGGGGCGACCACCCCGAGCCAGGCGCTCGGCACCCCCAGCCGCTGCTGTTCCTCCAGCGTGCTCGCGTGCTGCCCGGCCCACTTGCGGAAGTAGCCGTCCTCACCGCCGGTCGCCTTCATCGTCTCGATCAGCTGGAGGCCGGTGTAGGAGGTGTTGGTGAGCCGGGCGGTATCCGCGCGCAGCTTGGCGGTCCGGGTCGCGCGCAGCCGCACGACGAACCGCATCGCCACGATGTTCAGCAGCGCCACCCCGATGCCGACGAAGGTGAGCTGCGTGTCGTAGGTGTAAAGGAGCACCGCGTACAGCACCACGACCACCGCGTCCACACCGGCCGCCGCGAGGTCGCGGGCCAGGGTCTCGG
The DNA here is from genome assembly GCF_040629895.1 of Streptomyces sp. NPDC005866. Classification (NCBI taxonomy): domain Bacteria; kingdom Bacillati; phylum Actinomycetota; class Actinomycetes; order Kitasatosporales; family Streptomycetaceae; genus Streptomyces; species Streptomyces sp. NPDC005866. Next base: position 156,633 of record NZ_JBEXWP010000020.1, on the reverse strand, counting down.
CGACCTGGTCGTTGGACTGCAGGCGCTGGACCAGGTCGGCCGGGCTGCGCTGGGAGAAGAAGGTCACCGGCAGCCGCAGCAGATGGCGCAGGAAGCGGGCGCTGGACAGCGTGGAGGAGACGATACGGCCGTGCAGCAGGTTGGCCTGCTGCAGCCAGGTCAGGGCCAGGGTGAGCAGCACACAGGTGCCCATCGCCGCGAACAGCACGGCGAGCAGCGAGGTCTGGCCGCCGATGAGGAACATGTCGATGTACTGGCGGCTCAGCGCGGGCACCGCCGCGCCCACGACCACCAGCAGCAGACTGGCCAGCACCGCCGCCGGCATGGTGCCCGCCGTACCGCGCAGCCGGGCCGGCATCGCGCCGAGGACACCGGGCTTGCGGCCGCCCCTCTCGAAGCCGTCGCCCGGCTCCAGGACCAGCACGACGCCGGTGAAGCTGCCGTCGAACTCCTCCAGGGGCACGAACCGGCGGCCCTTGGCGGGGTCGTTGATGAAGACGCCGCGGCGGCCGAAGCGGCGGCCCATGCCGTCGTAGACGACGTAGTGGTTGAACTCCCAGAACAGGATCGCCGGGGCCTGGACGTCGGCGAGCGCCGCCAGGTCCATCTGCATGCCCTTGGCCGTGAGGCCGTAACTGCGGGCCGCCTTCAGCAGGTTGCTGGCGCGCGAGCCGTCGCGGGAGACACCGCAGGCGATGCGCAGCTCCTCCAGCGGGACATGGCGGCCGTAGTGGCCGAGGACCATGGCGAGGGAGGCGGCGCCGCACTCGACGGCCTCCATCTGGAGCACGCTGGGTGTGCGGACCATGCGGCCGCGGCCCTTGGGCACCGGTCGCTTGGGCGGGGCGGCGCGCCGGCGGCCGCGGGTCTCCTGGGCGGTGGTCACGGGAGCAGCCAATCGACGGGGTGCTGGTCGGCCAGCCGGATCGCACCCGAGGCCAGGGTCATGGAGTCGAGCTTGAACGGCGGCCCGTCCGCCGAGGACCACTTGTAGCCGCTCTTCCTCTTCCTCGACGTGTCCAGCCGGACGAGCACCGCCACCGGGCGGCCCTTCCTGGTGAACTGGTCGCCGAGCTGGCTGTCCCCGAGGAACGCGGAGATCGACTGGGCCGACTGGGCACTGCGGTCCACCGACTTCACATGGCCGCGCAGCACTCCGTACTCCTGTGTCGACACCGACGACACGGTCAGGTCGACCGGGGCGTTCGCGGGGATGGCGGAGGCGTTCTCGGCGGGGACGTAGACCGTCGCGTACAGCGGGTCCGAGGCGTGGGCGATCTTCTCCACGGCGGCGACGTTCGCGCCGGTCTGGATGATCTGCCCGATGGTGGCGGCGAGCGCGCTGATCCGGCCCGCGGCGACCGTACGCACGACCGAGTCGCCCTGGCTGGTGTGCACCTTCAGGACGGGGGAGTTCGCCGGCAGCCGCTGGCCCTGCTCGGCGAGGACGGCCGTGACCTGCCCGGCGACCGGGCTCTGCAGGATGTAGCTGCCCTGCCCGTGGGTGAGGATGGCCTGGGCGCTCACCGTGGAGGCGACCGAACCGGTCACCGCCCACACCGAGGCCGCCGCCATCACGACGACCGAGACGGACAGCGCGAGCCAGCCCTGCGGACGGGCGAAACGCACCGGAAGATCGAGCTCCTCCGGCGACTGAAGCTTGGCGAGGGCCTGTTGGCGGAACTGCACGGAACTTCCCTCACCTGTGGGAGAGACGCTGGTGAACAGGGGGTGTCTCAAAACACCCGAGAGCCCCGGGGCCTGGGTACGGCTCCGGGACTCAGCGGCAACGAGGTGCGGTCAGATACCGGCGACCAGGTTGGTGACCGGCTGGGTGTTCAGGCCGGTGACACCCTCGAGGGTGCCCACAGCCATGTTGACCAGGCCGGAAACCGGGGCAACGCCGTCCACCAGGCCGGTGACGGTGCCGAGAGCGTTCAGGGACAGGCCGCCCGAGACGTTGTCGAGCTCGGCGTCGGAGATCTCGACGGTCTCAACCTGGGGGGTGGAGTTCATGATGGAACTTCCCTTCATATGGATATTCACAAGGGGGAGAACGGCCCCCCAACGGCCCTTTGGGGACAGTACGGATGGCCGCCACCGCGGGCGCCGGGTGCCCGTCTCCGGGAGCCCTTCGCAACACCGCGGTGCGATGGATCAAAGCACGCTCGCGGTCCGCGCATCCAATCAACCATGCGCCTCACCTGGGCTCTTGAGCCTCAGAAGGGCTCATCCGTGCAGGCGTGGGCACGTCTTGTCGGCGACTCCTTCACACACCGCACGACTTCGCCGCAGCCGAATGGCTTGCCTCTGCGGCGGCGAATCCGGCACTCCGCGCCAAAGAGGCGGCAGGGGGCGTGCGGTTGTGCAGATCTGCCGGTTCCGGTGACTTGCTTGGGTAGTGGATGTGCAGATTCTCTGAAGCAAGGATTCCGGTAGGTGATCGCGACAGTCCGTCAATGATCGATTGCTGACCGTGTCGGTCCAAGGGTGCAGGCTTTCACCCCAGGAGTGCGTAGACCGTGCTCGACCGGGCCGCGAGCGCACCCGACCTCTCGTCGCTCATCGTGATGTCGGCGAACGCCATCCGGCGGCCCAGTTTGGTCAGCACCGCTTCGATCAGGACATCCGAACCGGTCACCGCGCGTTGGAACGACGTCGACTGCTGCACCGTCGTCATCGGCACGAAGCCGCCCCGGGCCGCCGAGACCGCGATCACCGCCGCCGTGTCGGCCGCCGCCATCAAGGCCTGCCCCGACAGCCCGCCGCCCTTCCGGGACAGCCGGTCCGACCAGGGTGGACGCAGCAACGCCCGGTCCTCGCCCACCGCCTCGACGGACAGCCCGAGATCGACCACCCAGGGGGGCGAAGTCGGCGGAGAGGATCTTGTCGGCTTCGGCGGTGGTCGTCGTCATATGGGGGATTGTTCCCGGGCCCGGGGCACGCAACGCGCGTCCGCGACCCGACACGCGCGGGTGTGGCCGATTCGCCGTCCGTCCAAGGAAGTTGGGAACCGGAACTGAACGCACCACGTGACCCGCCCGTACCTATGGCCATCCAGGCGCCGCTCACGAACGACTGCCCGATCACGGCAGACACTCCGTCCCTTGGAGGTCGAGAAGTTTGAGTCACAAGCGAATTCCGAAGCGCAGGGCCGCGATAGCGGTGGGCGGTGTCGCCGCGCTCGGCGCTGCGGCCCTACTGCTGCCGAACGCCAACGCGTCACAGGACAACGCCTCCGGCGCCACCACCGCTGCCCCCAAGACCCTGAAGGCGACCGACGCCTCGGACCTCGCCGCGCAGCTCCAGGGCCTGCTCGGCCAGGCCTTCGCCGGGTCCTACTACGACAGCGGCAAGCAGCAGCTCGTCGTCAACGTCATCAACGGCGACGACAACGTGGTGGTCCAGGCGGAGAAGGCCGGCGCGGTCGTCCGCCAGGTGGAGAACAGCAACTCCGAGCTGGCGGCCGCCGCCACCACCCTGAAGACCAAGGCGACGATCCCGGGCACCGCCTGGGCCGTCGACCCGAAGACCAACAAGGTCGTGGTCAGCGCCGACAGCACCGTCACCGGCACCAAGTGGGACACGCTGGAGTCGACGGTGCAGAGCCTTGGCTCGAACATGGCGACCCTGAAGAAGTCGTCGGGCACCTTCAAGACCTTCGTCTCCGGCGGCGACGCGATCTTCTCCCAGGTGCAGAACGGCAGCGTCCGCTGCTCCCTCGGCTTCAACGTCACCGCCTCCGACGGCAGCCCCGCCTTCCTGACGGCCGGTCACTGCGGAGTCGCGGCCCAGGACTGGTCCGACTCCGAGACCGGCCAGCCGATCGCCACCGTGGACCAGGCCACCTTCCCCGGCGAGGGCGACTTCTCGCTCGTCAAGTACAACGACCCCGCCACCCAGGCGCCGAGCGAGGTCAACGTCGGCAACGGCCAGACCGTCGCCATCAACCAGGCCGTGGACGCCACCGTCGGCCAGACCGTGTTCCGGATGGGCTCCACCACCGGTCTGCACGACGGCCAGGTCACCGGCCTCGACGCCACCGTCAACTTCCAGAGCGAGACCGACCCCAACGGCGTCGACACCGTCACCGGTCTCATCCAGACCGACGTCTGCGCCGAGGCCGGCGACAGCGGCGGCTCGCTGTTCACTCAGGACGGCGGCGCGGTCGGCATGACCTCCGGCGGCAGCGGCGACTGCACCTCCGGCGGTGAGACCTTCTTCCAGCCGGTGACCACCGCCCTGCAGGCGACCGGCGCGACCCTCGGCGGCGGCGCGGGCGCCGGTGGCGCCGGTGCCGGTGACGCCGGGGCCACGGCCGACCCGTCCGCGACGGCCGACCCGTCCGCCACGGCCGGCGACGGGAGCGGTGCCGGCGGCGACCAGATCGGCGGCGCCGCCGACCCGTCCGCGACGGCCGGCGACCAGAGCGGCGTCAGCGACCCGTCCGCGACGGCCGGCGACGGGACCGGCGTGAACGACGGCTCGTAGGCCAACGGCGGTTGTCGTCCCACTGCCCCACCGCCCGGCCCCACGAGCGGTTCCGGCCGACCGGTGGACGGTCCGGCCCTCCGGCGGGAGGGCCGGACCGCAGCACGCCCCGCGTACGTCAGCCGTCGGGCCGCGCTCTGAGCAAGAGCACCGCCACGTCGTCGACACGCTCCTGCGCCGCCGCACTGTGCCGCACGAGCGTGTCGGCGAGCTTGTCCAGCGGCTGGTCGCCGTTCTCCGCGAGCAGTTCGCCCAGATCGACCAGCGCGTCCTCGATGTCCACACCGGGTGACTCGACCAGCCCGTCGGTGTACAGGGCGAGCACCGAGCCCGGCGCCAGCGACACCTCGGTGGTCGGGTACGTCGCCCCCGCGTCGATGCCCAGCAGCGGGCCCCCGGCCAGGTCGAGCACGCGTACCCGCCCGTCCGGACGTCTCAGCAACGGTGGCGGATGCCCGGCCCGGGCCATCACCGCCCGCCCCCGCTCCGGATCCAGCCGCAGATACAGGCAGCTCGCGAACAGATCCGCCCCGAAGTCGATCAGCAGCCGGTTGGTGCTGCGCATCACCTCCTCCGGCGCCTGCCCGACGGTGGTGAAAGCCCGGACGCCGGTACGGATCTGGCCCATCAGCCCGGCCGCCGTCACGTTGTGCCCCTGGACGTCCCCGATCACCGCCGCCGCCAGCGGCCGGGTCGGCACCAGGTCGTAGAAGTCGCCGCCGATCTCCATGCCGTGCATGGCGGGCAGATAGCGCGCGGCCGCCTCGATGCCGGGCGGCGGAGCCAGCGAGTGCGGCAGCAGGGCCGCCTGGAGACCGTGCGCCAGCTGGGTCTTCGCGTCGTAGAGCAGGGCCCGCTCCAGCGCCTGCGCGACGAGCCCGCCGAGACTGGTCAGCACGGCGCGCTCGTCGGCGGGGAAGGCGTGCGGCTCGGCGTAGGAGAGGACGCAGGTGCCCACTGGCCGGCCCGACGCGATCAGCGGCAGATACGCCCAGGCGGCGAAGCCGTCCGGGGTCTCGTGCCGGCCCGGATACAGCCGCTCCAGCTGCTGCTTCGACTCGAAGAACGCGGGGACGCCGGTGTTCAGGACATGGGTGCCGGGCGTCCGTTCGGCCAGCGGGAGGCCGTCGAAGCGCTCCACGATCCGTGGCTCCTCGTAACCGCGGTGCCCGAGGACGTGCAGCCGTCCGCCCCGGGTCCCGAGGACCACCAGGGCCTGGCTGCCGACGGCGGGGGCCACCTCGTCGGCCACCAACTGCACGACGTCCTGCACACCGACGGCCTCCGTCAGTGCCCCGGCCAGGCTCAGCACCTGCGAGATGGTGACCAGCCGGGAGCCGGGCGCCGCGTCGGCGCGCGGCAGCGCGCCCACCATCTCGGCGACCGCCCGGGCCCGGCTGATCCGGGTGGTCAGTCCGGTCGTGCTCGGATACATCCGGAACGACAGCCAGTCGCCCGGCGGCTTGAGCGCCACGAACGACGTCACGTGCTGGCTGATCAGCGCCGCCCGGTAACGGTCCTCGTACATCGGGTCGTTCAGCCAGGGCACCGCCACCCACGGCGGGTTGCCGAGCAGATCGCCGACCTGGACGCCGAGCAGCTCGGCCGCCGCCGCGTTGGCGAAGCAGACCCGCCCGTGCAGATCGAGCGAAGCCAGCCCGTACGGCAGCCGCGCCACCATCCGTGCCGCCTCCACCGTGCCCAGCGTGCCCGCCACCCCGGACGCCGGCGCCGCCAGCAGATCCGGCTCGGCCCGCCGCGTACGGTGCTCCCGGCCGGCCCGCTTCAGCCGTTTCGCGAGCCGGTCGCCCGCCGACGTCAGGGCCGCCCGCTCCCGGTCCGACAGCACCGTCGGATGCGAACCTGGCCAGGTCACGAACAACGCCCCGTACGCGGTGTCCCGTGTCGCCACGGGTACCGCGGCCAGCGCGAACGGATAGGGCAGCACCACCGCGATCCGCGGGTACCGGCGGGCCATGTCCTCCTCGCCGCCCACCCACACCAGCCGCCGCTCGCGCACCGCCTCCGCCACCGGGATCGGAGTGCTCAGCCCGACCCGCTCCCAGGGCGCCGCGAACGCCCGGGGCAGCCCCGCCGTCACCGCCATCTCCAGGACCGCCTCGTCGGCGGCGAGGAGATAGACCGCGCCGGAGTGCGCGTGGACCTCCTCCATCACCGAGGCCAGCGCCAACGACAGCAGCGGCGGTCGGCCGGACCGGGTCTCGTCGGCCGCCGTCTCCTCCAGGCCCGGCTGCGCCGACGCGGGAGGGGCCCCCATCCTGTCGGACACGCCCGACCACCTCCTCGTCCGGCCGCGCGTCGCGTCCCCCGGGTCAAGACTCCCTCGTGGCGGCGACGGGCGCACGGCGAAAGCGGCGCAAGCCACCTCACCGGGCCGCGCCCGCGTACCCCGTCCGCCCCGGCACATGCCCCCGCAGCCGAAGAGCGCGGCGGCGTACGGGCGCCGGGCGTGCGCCCTGGTAGAGGCCGCGGGTGCGCAGCAGGTCCTCGTGGGTGCCGTACGCCGTGCCGGGGCCGTCCATCGTCAGGATCCGCTCGGCGCGGGCGGCGGAGGCGGTCCGGTGCGCGACGTCCGTCGGCGAGCGCGTACACCTCGTACCACCTGTCCATCGTGCGGGACGCACGGGTCAAGACATGGTCGGCGCCTTTCGAGCGCAGCGGCCCCCGGGCTGCACGGAACAGTCACAGGGGCTGCGCAGACGCCCCATAAGCGCTGTAATGGCGGCGTGGTCAGTGAGGGCGCTGCGGTACGCGGAACGAGAACGCAACGCGCCGAAATCGCCCTCGAAACGCTCACGGGCGATCCCGGCGCACCCGACCGGCTGCGCCGCGTCCTCGAACAGGCGCTGGTGCTCGCCGGCGCGGCGTTCGCCGCGGTGTACGCGCCGGGGGACGACGGGACCGTGCTGCGCCTGGCCGACTCGGCCGGACTGCCCCGCACCTTCTTCGGGCTGCGTGACGCCTACCCGGCCGTGGGGCGGTCCCCGGCCGCCGAGACCTACGGCACCGGGCGGTCCGTCTGGCTGGGACCCGAGGAACTGGCCGGCTGCCCGGACGCGCGGCGGACCCCGTTCCCGGAGTTCTCACTGGCGGTCCTGCCGTTGCCCGGCCGTGCCGGACTTCTGGCCGCCGTCAGCGAACGGGACGGCGGGTTCGGCGACGAGGACCGTGCCTGCCTGGAACTGATCGCCGACGCGATCGCCCTGCCCGTCCAACTCCCCACGCCCGCCGACACCGGCGTGCTGCCCGCCGACGCGTTCACCCTCGCCATGGACACCGGCCGGATCGAGGTCGGCGACGGCATCCTCGGGCTCTTCGACATGAGCCGGGACGAGTTCGACGGCAAGGTCGAGACACTGCTGGGCCGTACCGTGCCCGAGGACGTGGCCGCCCTGATGTCCGTCGTCGAGGCCGACCACATGTCCATCGGCGACCGCGAGCTGGAGTTCCGGATCCTGGAGCCCTCCGGGTCGCCCAAGTGGCTGCGGCTGCGCGGCCGCCTGGTGCCGGCCGGTGAGGGGCGCCCCGCCCGGCTGGCCGGCACCGTCGCCGACGCCTCCACGCTCCGCTCCGACGTCACGGACGTGGCCCGCGTGCAGCGGCTCGCCGCCGCGCTGGCCACCGCCGGCACGGTCAAGGACGTCAGCCAGGCCGTCGTCGCCGCCCTGCGCGCACCGCTCAAGGCCGACCGCATAGCCCTGGCCGAACTGGAGAACGACCGTCTCGTCGTCACCGTCCTGGACCCGCCCGACGCCGAGTCCTGGCCCGAGCTGTGGCGCACCGAATGGCGCACCGAATGGCCCGACGCGCCGGTGCGCGCCATGCCCACCCTCGCCGCAGTCCTACGCGAGGGCCGCCCCCGGATCTGGCACGCCCCGACCACCCTGGAACCCGCCCTCGCCGAGGTCGGCCCCGGCGGACTCGCCGTCCTCCCGCTGCCCGCGGGCGGCCGGATGGCCGGCGCCTGCCTGATCGGCTGGGACAGCCCGCACGACTTCGGTCCCGACGAACGCGCCCTGCTCACCGCCTCCGCCGGCCTCGCCGGCGAGGCCCTGATGCGCGCCCACGCCTTCGACGCCGAGCACGAACTCGTCGGCATGCTCCAGCGCGCCCTGCTGCCCCGCCGGCTGCCCCGGCTGCCCGGCGCGGTCGCCGTCGCCCGCTATCTGCCCACCGCCGAGGGCCTTGAGGTCGGCGGCGACTGGTACGACGTGATCCCGCTGACCGACAACCACGTCGCCCTCGTCATCGGCGACGTACAGGGTCACAGCGCCGCCGCCGCCACCCTGATGGGCCAGATGCGCACCGCGCTGCGCGCCTACGCGGCCGAGGGGCACACCCCCGACGTGGTCGTCTCGCACGCCAACCGGCTCCTCATGGACATGGAGAGCGACCTCTTCGCCACCTGCTGCTACGTCGACGTCGACATGGAGGACGGCACCGCCTGGTGCGTGCGCGCCGGGCACCTGCCACCGGTCCTGCGTCACCCGGACGGCGTCACCGAGGTCGTCGTGACCGAGGGCGGCCCCCCGCTCGGCGTGGTCGCCCAGGCCGACTTTCCCATGACCCAGCTCAGCCTGCGCTCCGGCACCCTGCTCGCGCTCACCACCGACGGCCTGGTCGAGTCCCCAGGGACCGACATCGACGACGGCATGACGCGCTTCGCCCGCGACCTCGGCGCCTCCGACCCCACCCACCTGGGCCTGGTCGCCGACGCTCTGCTCGGCAACGCCCACCGCACCGACGACGTCGCCCTGCTGCTGATGCGCTACGACGGTATGGCCGTGCGCCCGCTGCGGGAGAGCTGGACGGTCTGGCGGGTCCCCGAGGCGGCCCGGCACGCCCGCCGCTTCAGCCGCCGCATCCTGCGCTCCTGGGCAGTCACCGACGACCTCATGGACGCGGCCCTGCTGGTGGTCTCCGAACTCGTCACCAACGCCCTGATTCACACCGACGGGCCGGTCCGGCTCGATCTGACCCTGGTCGACCACCGGCTGCGGATCGCCGTCGCCGACGCCTCGCCACGCAGTCCGGTGAAACCCTCGAACATCGGCTGGGAGGCCACGGGCGGGCGCGGCATCCTCCTTGTGGAGGCCATGTCGGCCGCCTGGGGGACCGTGCCGGTCAGCGGCGGCAAACAGGTGTGGGCGGACCTCGTCCTGGACATCGGCTGAGCGCCACACGGGTGCACGTCCGGCCGTCTCGGGAGGCGGCGCGGGCCGACCCTTCTTAGGGTCTTGACGTGGCACACACCTTCGAAGAACTCGTGGCGAAGCACCGCGCGGCCGACGCGGCCCACGACAAGGTCCTGGAACTGCGGGACACCTACGGACCCCCGGCCCTGCAGGCGCCGGGCGGCCCCCAGTCAGAGACCTACGAGACGGCCGTGCGCGCGTGGCGCGACCTCGCCCGCGACGAACAGACCGCCGTGAGGGAGTACGCCCGCGACGAGGGCCGGCCGCGGTCCGAGGTCGAGGCGGAGGTGGAACGCGCGGCGGCCCAGCCGGAGGACTCCTGAACCGCGCCGACACGTGCGCTGAAATTACCGTACAAAACGGACGCGATGCCGCTTCGGGGTACCTCGTGGTCACGTGACGTCCGCACCAAGGCCATACTGTCGTAACCCATCAGGAAAACAGAAGAACGTCTCAACCGGATGTTCACCTATAAGGTGTAGCGAATGAAGGCTTTGGTGCTCTCCGGCGGTGCCGGCACACGGCTGCGGCCGATCACCCACACATCGGCGAAACAGCTCGTGCCGGTGGCAAACAAACCCGTGCTCTTCTACGGGCTCGAATCTCTTGCCGACGCGGGCGTCACAGAGGTCGGGATGATCGTCGGCGACACCGCCGCCGAGATCGAGGAAGCGGTCGGCGACGGGTCGAAGTTCGGCCTCGACGTCACCTACATCCCCCAGGACCGCCCACTGGGCCTGGCCCACGCGGTGCTGATCGCGCGGGAGTTCCTCGGCGACGACGACTTCGTCATGTACCTCGGCGACAACTTCATCGTCGGCGGCATCAGCGGACTGGTCGGCGAGTTCAGCGAGACCCGTCCCGACGCCCAGATCCTCCTCACCCATGTGCCCAACCCGCGGGCCTTCGGTGTCGCCGAACTCGACGCCGACGGCCAGGTCATCGGCCTGGAGGAGAAGCCGCAGGAGCCCAAGAGCGACCTCGCCCTGGTCGGCGTCTACCTGTTCACGCCCACCATCCACGACGCCGTGCGCGCCATCAAGCCGTCCTGGCGCGGCGAGCTGGAGATCACCCACGCCATCCAGCACCTCATCGACCAGCGGGCCGACGTGCGCTCCACGGTGATCAAGGGCTACTGGAAGGACACCGGCAATGTCGTGGACATGCTGGAGGTCAACCGGACCGTCCTGGAGGGGATGGAGCCGCGCGTCGACGGCGAGGTCGACGAGGCCAGCCAGATCGTCGGCCGGGTGGTCGTCGAGGCGGGCGCGCGCGTCACCAACTCGCGGATCGTCGGCCCGGTCGTGATCGGTGCCGGGACCGTCGTCGGCGACTCCTACGTGGGCCCCTTCACGTCGGTCGCCGAGAACTGCCGGATCACCGAGAGTGAGCTGGAGTTCTCCATAGTGCTGCGGGACTCCTCCATCGACGGGGTGGGCAGGATCGAGTCCTCGCTGATCGGCCGGCATGTCGAGGTGACCCCGGCACCCGGCACCCCCAGTGCCCACCGCCTCGTTCTCGGAGACCACAGCAAGGTGCAGATCCGTTCATGAACCTCCTCGTCACCGGCGCCGCCGGCTTCATCGGCTCCACGTACGTCCGCGGCCTCCTCGCCGACAGCGCCCCCGACGCGCCGCACATCACCGTGCTGGACAAGCTCACCTACGCGGGCACCCTCACCAACCTGCCCGAGTCGCATCCGCGCCTGACCTTCGTGCACGGCGACATCTGCGACGCCGAGCTGGTCGACCGGCTCATGGCCGAGGCCGACCAGGTGGTGCACTTCGCCGCCGAGTCACACGTCGACCGGTCCATCGACGGCGCCGGCGCGTTCGTCCGCACCAACGTGCTGGGCACCCAGACGCTCCTCGACGCGGCCCTGCGGCACGGCATCGGCCCGTTCGTGCACGTCTCCACCGACGAGGTCTACGGCTCCATCGAGACCGGCTCCTGGCCCGAGACCCACCCGCTCCAGCCGAACTCGCCGTACTCCGCGTCCAAGGCCTCCTCGGACCTGCTCGCGCTGGCTTTCCACCGCACCCACGGCATGGACGTCCGCGTCACCCGCTGCTCCAACAACTACGGGCCGCACCAGTTCCCCGAGAAGGTCATCCCGCTCTTCGTGAGCAACCTCCTCGACGGCAGGAACGTCCCGCTCTACGGCGACGGCAGCAACGTCCGCGACTGGCTGCACGTCGAGGACCACTGCCAGGGCATCGAGCTGGTCCGCACCGGCGGCCGGGCCGGCGAGGTCTACAACATCGGCGGCGGCACCGAGCTCAGCAACAAGGAACTCACCGGCCTGCTCCTTCAGGCCTGCGGCGCCGGCTGGGACCGCGTCGACCACGTCACCGACCGCAAGGGCCACGACCAGCGCTACGCCGTCGACTGGAGCAAGATCCACGACGAGCTGGGCTACACCCCGAAGCACGACTTCACCTCCGGCCTCGCCGCCACCGTTGCCTGGTACCGCGACAACCGGGACTGGTGGGAGCCGCTGAAGGAACGCGCCGCTCTCGAATCCCGCAAGGAGCAGGAGAAGCACTGATGAAGTGGCTCGTCGCCGGAGCGGGCGGGATGCTCGGCCACGACATGGTCGAGGAACTCACCCGCCGGGGTGCGGAGGTCGTGGCCCTCGGCCGTGCCGACCTCGACATCGCCGGCCCCGACTCGGTGGAGTCGGCCCTCGCCGGGCACAAGCCCGACCTGGTGGTGAACTGCGCCGCGTACACGGCCGTCGACGACGCCGAGACCGACGAGGAGCGGGCCCTGCTGATCAACGGCGAGGGCCCGCGGCTGCTGGCCCGCGCAGCCGCCCGGCACGGCGCCCGCCTCGTCCACGTCTCCACGGACTACGTCTTCGACGGCGACGCCCGCACCGCCCCGTACCCCGAGGACCACCCCACGGACCCGCGCACCGCCTACGGGCGCACCAAGCTCGCCGGTGAGCGGGCCGTCCTGGCGGAACTCCCGGGCGCGAGCGCGGTGGTCCGCACGGCCTGGCTGTACGGCACGCACGGCAAGAGTTTCGTGCGCACGATGATCGAACTGGAGTCCCGCCGGGACACCCTCGACGTCGTCGACGACCAGCGCGGACAGCCCACCTGGAGCGCCGACCTGGCCGCCCGGATCGCCGACCTCGGCCCCCGGCTCGGGCGGGACGACCGCGCGCACGGCGTCTTCCACGGCACCAACTCCGGCACGGCCACCTGGTGCGAACTGGCCCGGGAGGTGTTCCGCCTCCTCGATGCCGACCCGGAACGGGTGCGCCCGACCACGAGTGAGGCGTTCGTCCGGCCGGCACCCCGCCCCGCGTACAGCGCCCTCGGCCACGACCGGTGGACCGAGGTCGGTCTGGAACCGCTGCGGGACTGGCGGGCGGCCCTGCACGAGGCGCTGCCGCTCCTCCGCAAGGAGATCTCCCTGTAAAAGGACTGTGGGGCACCCCCGGGTGCCCCACGGTCGTCAATACCGGACCGTCTTTTCCGTACTCTGTTGCGTTCACCACTTGTGCATCCGACTTCGTCAATACGATGATGCTCTGAATGCCATGTGAGTCGGGTGCGGAAAGGACAAGTCTCGCGATGTCGATCCGAGCGACCGTGAAGTCCGTATTGGGTGAGAAGAATGTGCGGATGCTGCGACGGCTGAAGCGGCGTATCTCAGGTCGGCCGGTCAGGCCGGCCGAGCCGACCGGACTCGACGCGATCTCCGGAGATCTCAGCAAACTCGCCCAGCACTTCAAGACGGACAAGTGGGGAATACACCGTTACACGCAGCACTACCAGCGCCACCTCGGGCACCTGAAGAACGAGTCGTTCAACCTGCTGGAAATCGGCATCGGCGGGTACAACAGGCCAGGTCAAGGCGGCGCTTCGCTGCGCATGTGGAAGCAGTTCTTCCCGCGTGCGCGGATTTTCGGAATGGACATCCAGGACAAGTCATTTGTCGACGAGGACCGCATCACGACTTTCGTCGGCGATCAGTCCGATCCGTCGTCCCTGAACGCCGTCGCCGACAAGATCGGTGAGCTGGATGTCATCATCGACGACGGCAGTCACCGTAGTCCGCATGTGCTCACGACGTTCGCGACGCTCTTCCCCCGTCTCAAGGACGGTGGCATCTACATCGTCGAGGACACGCAGTCGTCGTACTGGCCCGAATGGCAGGGCAGTGAGGACCTCGACGCCGCGCACACCAGTATGGGGATGCTCAAGCGACTGGTGGACGGGCTGAATTACGAGGAATTCGTCGTCGAGAACTATCAGCCGACGTACACGGACCTCAATGTGGTGGCCGTGCACTTCTACCACAACCTGGTGATCGTCGAAAAAGGCCGGAATGCCGAGGGCAGCAACAAGCGAAGCGCGCTGAAGCAGCGCTACGCCAAGTCCTGACGCGTCCTATCCGGGGGCCGGGCCGTGGCCCGGCCCCCGGGGCTGCTCAGGCCCGCAACCGCTCGTAGTACGCCAGGCAGTCCGCGTACGTCGGCAGCAGTCCGGACGCTGCCGCCTCGGCCAGGGACGGTGCCTCGGCGTCCTTCTCCGACAGCACCGGCTCGAAGCCCGCGGGCCACTCGATGCCCAGTTCGGGGTCGAGCGGGTTGATGCCATGCTCGCGGCCCGGCGCGTACCCGGACGAGCACAGGTACACCACCGTGGCGTCGTCGGTCAGCGCCATGAACGCGTGCCCGAGGCCCTCCGATAGGAACACGGCGTGCCGGTTCTCCTCGTCGAGCCGCACCGCCTCCCAGCGGCCGAAGGTGGGGGAGCCGACCCGGATGTCCACGACGACGTCCAGCACGGCCCCGCGCACGCACTTGACGTACTTGGACTGGCTCGGCGGCACATCGGCGAAGTGGATGCCGCGCAGCACACCCCGCCCGGAGACCGAGCAGTTGGCCTGGGCGAGGTCGAGGTCGTAGCCGAGGGCCTCGCGGAACTCCGCGGCCCTGAACCACTCGTGGAAACTGCCCCGGTCGTCGGGGAAGACCTTGGGCTCCTGGACCCAGGCGCCTTCGATGTCCAGCGGTCGCACGGTTCTTACTTGCCTTCCTGTCGTGCGGGCTTGCCCTTGCCCAGGGCCCTGACCAGTGCGCGGCGCACCGGCAGCGGCAGCCGGCGAGCGAGGCGGCGCGCCGCGCTCGGCCCGGGCTTCGGCTTGGGGGCGGGCCTGGGCGCGGCCGCCGCGGGCTTCTTCGGGGCCGGCTCGGCCACCTTCAGGCCCTCGGGGGAGTCGCGGACGACCAGCGGCAGTGTGAAGAAACGCGGCTCGGTCGCGTCCGCGATCAGGCACAGCGCGAGCCGCCAGCCGCCCTCCCGCAGCGAACGCACCGGCAGCGGGGCGTCCAGCACCGCTCCGCCGCCCCCGGCGGGCGACAGCGTGGCGGGCACCTCCAGCTCCTCGGCGGCCGGCTTCGGGCCGGTCAGCCGGACCGAAGCCTTGACGTCACCGGCGACATGGAACGGCAGCACCGCGCGCAGCCGGTCGCCCGCGACGGTGAAGTCCCCGGGGTTGAACTCGCCGAAGCCCAGCCGCTTGCTCGCCAGGTCGACGTCCAGCGCGAAGTTGTCCTTGACCGTCCAGTACGGCAGCACCCGGCGACCGCCCACCACACCGGGGAACGGCATCGCGGGGAACGGCTCCCTGGACACCGGGAACAGCCGGTGCTCCCGGGTCCAGCCGCCGATCGTCAGCCGGACGAACCCGTCCCACAGCCCCGGCGGCAGCGCACTGCCGCTGGCCGCGGTCGCCGGGTCGACGGTGGCCGTGGCCCGCACGACAAGGCGGACGCGGTCCGGTTCGCCCTCGGCGGGCAGCGTCTCGCGGCTGATCTCGACCGGCTGGAAGAACTGGGCGTGCGTCTCGCGCTCGCGCATCACCAGGTCGACATTGGCCTTCTGGAAGCGGGCGGCGGTGCCGCGCTCCAGCCGGTCGACGGCGTCGGCGGCCGTCGCCGCCGGGCCGTCGGGCGAGGTGACGGCGGTGTCGGCCGGGTAGGTCTTCGGCGCGCCGTCGGCGGTGTACTCGGCACTGAAGGCGACCCTCAGCGCGCCGCCGTCCCAGGTGACGCTCTCCAGGGCCGTCGAGGGGGCGACGGACGCCTCCCACTCGGCGACCGCGAGCACGTCCTCGTACCGGCCGGCGGCGGCCAGCTCGGCGACGACCCGCTGGGCGGGGCCGAGCAGGGCGAACACGGAGGGGCCCATGCGCTCGGCGATCACCTTGTGGATCTCGTCGAAGAGCTCCCTGCGGTAGTCGTCCGGCAGGTTGAGGAACCGCTTGCCGCGCAGCCGCTCGGTCATCTCGTTGTTCAGCCAGCGGCGGAACATCCGGTCGCGCTTGGGGCCGGGCTCGGTGTAGCGCTCGACGACGTCGAGGGCCTCACGCAGGTTGGCGAAGTAACCGACCGGGTCGAACCGCTGGAAGCCGGCGTTGGAGGCGTCCTCGCGCTTGAGGTGGTAGTAGCAGACGTAGTCGCTCAGCACGGAGATGTTCGACGCGCGCAGGTATGCCTCGGCGACGAAGACATGGTCCTCCAGGCGCCGTCTGCCCTCGGGGAAGCGCAGCCCGATGCGGTCCAGGAAGGACCGGCGCAGCATCTTATGCGGGGTGAGGCTGTCCATCAGCGGGGCGTTCTCGACGGTGGCCCGTGGGTGGTTGCGCCGGAACAGCTCCACCGGCACCGGGCGGCCCTTGCCGGCCATCTTGCCGATGATCAGGTCGGCCTCGTTCTCGACGCCGTAGTCGTACATTCGCTCCAGTGCCTCGTCGCCGAGGAAGTCGTCGTTGTCGACGAACATCACGAACTCGCCCTCGGAGGCGGCGATGCCGACGTTGCGGGGCTTGCCGGACCAGCCGGAGGGCTCCTGGTGGATGACGTGGACGTGCGGGTGCTCGGCGGCGAGGGCGTCGAGCCGGGCGGGGGTCTCGTCGCTGGAGCCGTCGTCCACGAAGATCACTTCGTACTCGTCGCGCGGCAGCGACTGCCGCAGCACCGAGGCGATGCAGTCCTCGATATACGGCCCCGGATTGTAAACAGGGACGACAACACTGACCTTGACCGGCATCCGGCTTCCTAGCCCCCTGGATAAGCCGTCCGTTTTCCTGGACGGCACGTACATGTGGCCGAATGCTAACCCGGTCTTGGCCTCGGGTGTGTTGCGCCCCTTGGTCAAGACCGGGTCGGTGAAGGGTCAGCCGTGCGTCAAATCACCTGCTCAGCCGTGGGTTTTGGCGAGCAGCTCCAGGACCTCGGCCGTGCTGCCGGACTCCCCGAGCCGCGGGAAGATCCGTTCCACGCTGCCGCCGTGCGCCTCGGGGTCGGCGTCGGCCATGGCGTCTGTGGCGAGCGTCACGTGGTAGCCGTGTGCGTAGGCGTCGCGGGCGGTGGACTCCACGCCGATGCTGGTGGCGATGCCGGTCAGAACGATCTGGGTGACGCCCCGGCGGCGCAGCTGGACGTCGAGGTCGGTGCCGTGGAACGCGCTCCAGTTGTGCTTGGTGACGAGGATGTCGCCGGGGTGGCCGTTCAGTTCGTCGACGACGACGTCCCAGCCCTCGGGGAAGGACAGGCCGCGCGGCTGGCGCTCGGTGCGGCCGGGCACGGCGTCGGCGCCGTCGGCCGCGAAGGACACCCGGACCAGGACCACGGGCAGGTCCTGGGCGCGGAAGGCGTCGGCGAGCTCGACGGTACGGGCCACGACCTCGGCGCCGGAGTACGGCTGGGTGGGCATGGCCACGATGCCCTGCTGGAGGTCGATGACGACAAGGGCGGTACGGGGATCGAGGGTGCTCAGAGACATGGGGTGGATCAGGCCTTTCGGAGGGCTTGACGGGGTTGGACGGTGATCCGGGCCAGGGAGCGGTCCGGCAGGGTGATCGCCAGCAGCAGTGCCGAGCCGGCGAGCATGAACAGGGCCAGGCCGTGCAGCCCGCCCGTGTCGGCGCGGTGCGGAAAGAACGCCGCGGTGGCGGCGGACGCCCCGAGTGCGCCGAGGTACATGAAGGTGCGCAGCAGTCCGGCGGCGGAGCCGATCCGCTCGGGGCCGGCCTGCCGGTACAGCGCGTTCTGCGCGGCCAGGCCGAGCAGGCCCTGCGGTATGCCCAGCAGCGCTCCGACAGCGAGCAGCATCCAGACCGGGCTGCCGGCGTCGAACAGCAGCAGCGCCGCGCAGCCCGCGATCTGCAGCACGGAGCCGACGAGCAGCTTGGCGCGGATCGCCTCGCGGCGGCCGGTGAGCGTGGAGACGACCAGCGCGGCGACCGACAGGGGCAGCAGCACGAGCCCCGCGGTGGAGGCGCTGAGCCCGCGCCCCTCCTCCAGCCACTGCGTGTAGCCGTACAGGAAGGCGTAGGAGGTGACGCAGCCGAGGAACTGACGTACGTAGGTGGCGATGAGCGGGCCGTTGCCGCCGAGGACGCGCAGGTCGACGAACGGGTCCGGCACGCGCAGCTCCCGGGCCGCGAAGGCGGCGGCCGCCACGAGGGTCAGGGCCGGCAGGTACCAGCGGTCGAGCCGCGGATCCATCAGGAACAGCATCAGGGAGACCAGCAGGACGGCGAAGAGGGCCATGCCGGGGAGGTCCATGCTCTGGCGCCGCTCGGCGGGTTCGGCCTTCGGCAGCCACAGGACGCCCAGGACCAGACAGGCCGCCGAGAGCGGCACGTTCACGGTGAACACCATGTGCCAGCCGCCGGCGCCGATCAGCAGTCCGCCCAGCGTCGGGCCGATCACGGCCACGGTCTGCCCGGACACGGCGAGTGCGGTGAGCACTCCGGCCGGGCTGTCCCGCCCGGTGCGTTCGGCCTCGCTCCTGGTCAGCCGTATCGCCGCCGGAAACGCCGCCGAGGTGCCGAAGCCGAGCAGGACCCGCGCGGTGATCAGCACGCCCAGCGAGGGTGCCAGCGCGCCCACCACTCCGGCGACGCCCACCAGGCCCGTGGCGACGAGGTAGAGCCGGCGCGGCCCGTACATGTCCACCAGGCGCCCGATCACCGGCTGACCCACCGCCGTCGCCAGGTAGAGCGCGGAGACCAGCCACACCGTCTCGGCGGGCGGCGCCCCGAAGGCGATGCCGATCGGCACCAGGGCCACGGCGATCATCGAGGAGTTGATCGGGTTGAGTACGGAACCCAGGACCATCGGCGCGATCAGCCGCCGGTCGAAGCCGGCGGGGACCTGGCGGGTGTCCTGCGGGGTGCGTCCGGTGAGCCTCGGTATCACGGCCGCGACAGCCGTTGCAGCAGTTCGAACGCGGTGAGCATGGTCTGGCGTTCCTCCTCGGTGTAGCGCTCCTGGAAGGCGCGGGCCAGCCACTCGTCGCGCACCTGCCGGTTGCCCTCGACACGGGCCTGCCCGGCCTCGGTGAGGGTGACCAGCTGGCGGCGGCCGTCGGTGGGGTCGGGGCTGCGGCCGATCAGCCCCTGCTGGTCGAGGGCGGCCAGCGTGGTCGCCATCGACTGCGGCCGCACCCCCTCGGCGGAGGCCAGCGCGCTGGCCGTGGCGGCGCCGTGCTTGGAGACCAGGGTGAGCGCCGACTCCTGGGACGGGGTGAGGTCCGCGTCCTGCGCGATCTCCCGGATACGGCGCCGCAGTCTGCTGAACACCACGCGCAGGTCGCGCGCCGCGCGGGTCGCGGAGTCCGAGATCTGAACCATGCCGCCACCCTAGAACCGTCAGGGGGAACTGTCCAGTTCAAACTGTTAAGCCCAGCTGTAGATCTCGTACGGTCGCTAGGCTGGTCCCGTGCGCCTGCTCCTCACCTCCGACACGCACCTGCCCGTGCGCGCCAAGCGGCTCCCGGACCAGCTCCTCGCCGAACTACCGCGCGCGGACGTCGTCCTCCACGCCGGCGACTGGGTCGACGAGGCCACCCTCGACCTGCTGGAGAGCCACAGCCGGCGGCTGATCGGCGTGTACGGCAACAACGACGGCCCAGGCCTGCGCGCCCGGCTCCCCGAGGTCGCGTACGCCGACCTGGGCGGCCTGCGCTTCGGCGTGATCCACGAGACCGGTCCCGCCCAAGGACGCGAGGCCCGCTGCGCCGCCCGCTTCCCGGACCTGGACGTCCTGGTCTTCGGGCACAGCCACATCCCCTGGGACACCACGGCCCCGGGCGGGCTGCGGCTGCTCAACCCCGGCTCGCCCACCGACCGGCGCCGCCAGCCGCACTGCACCTACGTCACCGCGAGCGTCGCCGACGGTGCGCTCACGGAGGTGACACTGCACCGGCTGCCGCCGCGCTGACGACCGGCCGCGGCCGGATGCAGCGATGATCTCCGGACCGGGCACAGAACGCCTCACCCGCGCCCGGCGGGGTGCCTCCGGTGCCGTCGCCGCCGCGCCGCCACCACCGTGAGTACGGCGATCGCGGCGGCCACCGCCGCCGCCCGCTTCGCCACCGGCACCCCCGCCGTCCGCAGCAGATCGAGCGGCTGTGCCTCCTCCTCGTCGAGCGGCGCCGGTTCCTCGCCTGCACCCTGCGGCCGCTCGGCCAGCCGTTCCGCCAGGCATGCGGCGAACTGTCCCACCAGCCGGTCGCCCACCTCCGACAGCACGCCGCGCCCGAACTGCGCCGGACGTCCCGTCACCGTCAGGTCGGTGTCCACCGACACGGCCGTACCGCCGTCGCGTTCGGCGAGCGTGCCGGTGACCGTGGCCCTGGCCGTGCCCTGCCCCCGGGTCTCCCGGCCGGTCGCCGCCAGCACCATCCGGTGTGCCGTCTCGTCCTGTTCGTGGAAGACCGCGGTGCCCCGGTAGGTCACGGTGACCGGGCCGACCTTGACCTTCACCGAGCCGGTCACGGTCCTGCCGTCGTATTCCTCCACGACCGCGCCCGGCAGACAAGGCGCGACCCGTTCGATGTCGAGGAGCGCGCGCCAGGCGTCGTCGACCGGGACGGGGACGGTGAACTCGTTGTGCAGTTCCATGACTCACTCCTCCTGGCAGTCAGCGGACGGCGGGCGCGTGGATGGCCCCCGTGGTCGTCGCCAGCGGCGCGCCGCTGCCGCCCCAGCGCAGGGCGACGATCTCGGCGGCGACGGACACGGCGACCTCCTCGGGCGTACGGGCACCGAGGTCGAGGC
This sequence comes from Streptomyces sp. NPDC005866, assembly GCF_040629895.1. Taxonomy (NCBI): domain Bacteria; kingdom Bacillati; phylum Actinomycetota; class Actinomycetes; order Kitasatosporales; family Streptomycetaceae; genus Streptomyces; species Streptomyces sp. NPDC005866. Next base: position 135,838 of record NZ_JBEXWP010000020.1, on the reverse strand, counting down.
CGAGCGGTGAGCGCAGCCGGGACAGCTCGGCCTCGGCGAGACCGGCCTCGGACAGCCGGGCGCGCCGCTCCTCGTCGGTCCTGCGGCTGCCCATCGCCCCGATGTACGCGGCCGGCCGGTGCAACGCCTCCTCCAGCAGCGGCACGTCGAACTTCGGGTCGTGGGTGAGGACACAGATCACCGTGCGGTCGTCGGTCGCCGTTGCGCTCAGATAGCGGTGCGGCCAGTCGACGACGACCTCGACGGCGGCCGGGAAGCGCTTGGGCGTGGCGAAGACCGGGCGGGCATCGCACACGGTGACCCGGTAGCCGAGGAAGTCACCGATGCGGGCCACCGCCGCCGCGTAGTCGATGGCGCCGAACACCAGCATGCGAGGCGGTGGCGCGAACGACTCCAGGAACACCGTCACGGCGTCCTCGCGGCGCTCCCCGTGCGGGCCGTAGTGCCTCAAGGCCGAGGCACCGAGGGCGAGTTCACCGCGAGCGTCCGCGGTGACGGCGACGTCGAGGCCGGTCGCGCCGAGCGTGCCCGCCGCCCGACCGGGCCAGACGGCGAGCGTGGCGCCGCGCGGTGCGGGACCGTCAACCACCGTCGCCACGGTCACCGGCTCGCCCGCGGCGACCGAGGCGGCGACCGCTCCGAGGGCCGGGTCCGTTTCGGCGGTCACCGGCCGTACCAGCAAAGTGATCTCTCCGCCGCAGGTCAGCCCCACCGCGAACGCGTCCTCGTCGCTGTAGCCGAAGGTCTCCAGCTGTGCCTCGCCGCTCGCCACGACCTCCTGCGCCAGCTCGAACACGGCGCCCTCCACACACCCCCCGGAGACGCTGCCCACGACCTCGTCGTCCGGGCCCACCGCCATGGCCGCTCCGGGCCCGCGCGGCGCGCTGCGGCTGACCGCGACCACCGTGGCCAGCCCGAACGGGGCCCCGGCCGCGTGCCAGCCGGCCAGCGCCGGCAGAATCTCACGCACGATCCGCTCCCTTCACCGGTGCGACACCGGCCCGCGCCCCGCGCACCACGGCCGCGAGCCGCTCCAGCGCCGCCAGGCTGTGCCCGTCGACGAAGGCGTCGACGCTGGGCAGCGCGGCCGCCATCCCGGCCGCCGATGGTGCGTAACCGGGCCGTGCCTTGCGGGGGTTCGCCCAGACCACCTGGTGAGCCAGGGCGTGCAGCCGGCGCATCTGATGTCCGAGCAGCTCCGGATCGCCGCGCTCCCAGCCGTCCGAGAGCAGGACGACGATCGCGCCGCGCGCCATCCCGCGCTGCCCCCACCGGTTCAGGAACTCCCGCAGCAGTTCGCCGAGCCGGGTGCCGCCGCGCCAGTCCGGTACGGCCGCCGCGACGGCCGTCATCGCCAGGTCGGGGTCGCGGTGCGACAGTTCCCGGCTCACCCGGGTCAGCCGGGTGCCGATGGTGAACACCTCCGTGCGGCCCCCGCGTACCGCCGCGTGCGCGAACCGCAACAGCGCGTCGGCGTACGGTCCCATGGAGCCGCTCACATCGACGAGCAGCACCACCCGGCGGGGCCGCGCCACGCGCGCGTGCCGCCGCAGCAGGGCCGGCTCCCCACCCCGCCGCAGCAACTCCCGCACCGTACGGCGCGGATCGACGCGCCCGCGCCGGGCGGGCCGCCGCCGCGCCGAGCGCCGGGTCTGCCCCTCCAGCGTGAACACGGCCAGCAGCCGGCGCAGCTGCGCCCGTTCGGCGGGGTCCAGTTCGGTGACATCGCGGTGGCGCAGCACCTCGGCGGAGCTGGCGAGGGCGGCGGTCGGCGGCCCCGACGGGCCGCTCGCGCCCGGGCCAGGGGGTGCCGCGGCCGCCTCCCGTGCGACGAGCCGCAGCCGGGGTGGGGGATTCGTACGCACCGGCTGCGGAGCGGGGCTCCCGGACGGTCCGAAGTAGGCGGCGAACACCCGGCCGTAGCGCTCCAGATCGTCATGGCCGCCGCACAGTGTCGCCCGCCCCGCCCAGTACACGTCGGAGCGCATCTCCGGCCGCAGGGCGGTCACGGCGCGCAGGAACGCGTACCCGCGCTCGGCGCTCGCGTCCACGCCCGCCGCCCGCAACGCCCGGACGAAACCGAGCAGTACGGCGTCCGCCGGCACTGCCGCCGGCCTCGGTACCGTGGCGTCCATCTCCGGTCACCCGCCCCGGGCCGCGAGGACCGCCGCGAGATCCAGCCCCCGCGCCCGCTCCGTGTCCTCCCGGTACTTCAGCACCGAGCCCAGTGTCTGCACGGCGAGTTCCGCGTCCACCTCGCTCGCCCCCAAAGCGTCCAGGGCCTCGGCCCAGTCCAGCGTCTCGGCCACACCCGGCGGTTTGATCAGGTCCGCGCCCCGCAGGGCCTGCACCAGCGCCGTGACCTGCTCGGCCAGCCGCGCCGACACCCCCGGCAACCGGCGGCGCACAATGGCGAGTTCGCGGGCGAAGGAGGGATGGTCGAACCAGTGGTAGAGGCAGCGCCGTTTCAGCGCGTCGTGCACCTCGCGGGTCCGGTTCGAGGTCAGCACGACCACCGGCGGCTCCTCGGCCCGCAGCGTGCCGAGCTCCGGGACAGTGACGGAGTACTCGGACAGCAGCTCCAGCAGGAACGCCTCGAACTCGTCGTCGGCCCGGTCGATCTCGTCGACCAGCAGGACCGACGGCTGCGTCTGCAGGGCTGACAGCAGCGGCCGGGCGATCAGGAAGCGCCGGTCGTACAGCTCGCTCTCCAGGCGGTCCGCGTCGCTGACCCCGGCGGCTTCGGCGGCCCTCAGATGCAGCAGCTGCCGGGGGAAGTCCCAGTCGTACAGGGCCTGCGAGGCGTCGATGCCCTCGTGGCACTGCAGGCGGATCAGCGGCGCGCCGAGCGCCTCGGCCAGGGCGGACGCGAGCGCGGTCTTGCCCACGCCCGCGTCGCCCTCGCAGAACAGCGGCCGGTGCAGCCTCAGTGCCAGGAAGCAGGAGACGGCCAGCCCTTCGTCGACGAGGTACCCCGTCTCCTCCAGGCGGGCCCGCACCTGCTCCGGGTCGTCCTTCCGGATGATCGGCGCTCACCCCATCCCGCCGGCGGTCAGCACCGCCCGCCGGGTCAGCACCCGTGCGAGGTGCTCCCGGTACTCGGGCGAGGCCGACAGGTCCTGCGAGGGCCGGGTGCCCTCGGCCGCCGCCTCGGCGGCCCCGGCCACGGCCGCCGGGCCGTCGGCACCGGACAGCGCCTCCTCGGCCGCCGTCGCCCGCAGCGGGACCGAGCCCATGTTGGTGAGCCCGATGCGTGCCTCGGCGATGTGCCCGTCGTCCCGCCGGACCAGCGCGGCGACCGCGACGATGGCCCAGGACTGGGCGACCGCCTGGAACTTCTCGTAGTGGAAGCCCCAGCCGTCCGTCTTCGGGATCCGCACCTCCACCAGCAGTTCGTCGGGTGCCAGGGCCGACTGGAGGTAGTCCACGAAGAACTCCCGGGCCGGGATCGTACGCCGGCCGCCCGGGCCGGCGACGACCAGTTCGGCGTCGAGGGCCAGGGCGACGGCGGGCAGGTCCCCGGCCGGGTCGGCGTGCGCCAGGGAGCCGCCGAGGGTGCCCCGATGCCGTACGGCGGGGTCGGCGACGGTGGCCGTGGCCTGCGCCAGCAGTCCGGCGTGCCGGCGTACCAGGGGGTCGTGGACGACGTCGTGATGCGTGGTCAGCGCGCCGATGGCCAGTGCGTCGCCGTCCTCGCGGACCCCGCGCAGCTCCGGGATCCGGCCGACGTCCACGACCAGCTCCGGGAAGGCGAGCCGCAGTCGCAGCAGCGGCAGCAGGCTCTGCCCGCCGGCCAGCACCTTCGCCTCCTCGCCCGCGTCGGCGAGCGCGCGTACCGCCTCGTCGACGCTCGTCGGGCGGGTGTACTCGAACGCGGGGGGAATCATGCGGAACCCTCCTCGTACTGACCCAGGTCGCCGGACCGGGCGGCTTGCCCGGACTGCCCGGACTGTGCGGGACCGGTCCCGCCGGCCTCCTCGCCCGCCCCGCCCCGGCCGGCGCGGGCGGCCTGCACGGCCTGCCACACCCGGTGCGGCGAGCACGGCATCCGTACGTCCTGCACGCCCAGTGGCCGCAGTGCGTCCACCACGGCGTTGACCACGGCGGGCGTCGACGCGATCGTCCCGGCCTCGCCGACTCCCTTCACCCCCATGGAGTTCGAGGTCGCCGGGGTCTCCGTCCGGTCGGTGACGAAGTCCGGCAGATCCGCCGCCGACGGCACCAGGTAGTCGGCCATGGTGCCGGAGACGAGGTTGCCGTCGTCGTCGTACACGGCCTCCTCGTACAGCGCCTGCGCGATGCCCTGGGCGAGGCCGCCGTGCACCTGGCCCTCGACGATCATCGGGTTGACGACCCGGCCGACGTCGTCGACGCAGACGTACGACCTGATCCGGGTCCGCCCGGTCTCCGTGTCGACCTCGACCGCGCACAGATGGGTGCCGTGGGGGTAGGAGAAGTTCTCCGGGTCGACCACGGTCTCGGCGTTGATGGTCGGTTCCACGCCGTCGGGCAGGTCGTGGCTGGTGAACGTCTCGAAGGCGATCTCCTGGATGGTCTTCCGGGCCTCCGGCGAGCCCTTCACCGCGAACACGCCGTCCGTGAACTCCAGGTCCTGCTCACTCGCCTCCAGCAGGTGCGCGGCGACCTTCCGCGCCTTCTCGACCACCTTCGTCGCCGCCCGGTGCACGGCCTCGCCGCCGACGGACAGCGACCGTGAGCCGTAGGTGTCCATGCCCTGCGGGGCCGACCTGGTGTCGCCGTGCACCACCTCGACGTCCTCGAACGGCACCCCCAGCACGTCGGCCGCGATCTGGCTCCAGCAGGTCTCGTGGCCCTGCCCGTGCGGGCTGGTGCCGGTGACCACCTCGACCTTGCCGGTGGGCAGCATCCGGATGCTCGCCGCCTCCCAGCCGCCGGCCCCGTACCTGAGGTCGCGCAGCACCCGGCTCGGGGCCAGACCGCACATCTCCGTGTACGTCGACACACCGATGCCGAGCCGTACCGGGTCGCCGCGTCCGGCGCGCTCGCGCTGCTCGGCGCGCAGGTCGTCGTACCCGAACAGGGCGAGGGCCTTCTCGGTGGCCGCCTCGTAGTTGCCGCTGTCGTAGGTCAGCCCCGCGATCGAGGTGTACGGGAACTCCTCGTGCCGGATCCAGTTCCGGCGCCGCAACTCCACGGGATCCAGGCCTAGTTCGGCCGCCAGCTCGTCCATGATCCGCTCGATGGCGAAGGTCGCCTCCGGGCGTCCGGCGCCGCGGTAGGCGTCGGTGGGGGTGCGGGTGGTGAAGACCCCCGTGCAGGTGAATTCGTAGGCGTCCATCTTGTAGATCGCCGGGTACATGAAGGCGCCGAGGATCGGGATGCCCGGGGTGACCAGCATCAGGTAGGCGCCCATGTCGGCGATCAGGTCCACCTTCAGGCCGAGCAGCCTGCCCTCGCGGGTGGCGGCCACCTCGATGTCCTGGATCATGCCGCGGCCGTGATGGGTGGCGAGGTAGCCCTCGGAGCGGGACTCGGTCCACTTCACCGGGCGACCCAGCTTGCGCGCCACCGTGAGGGCGAGGGCCTCCTCGCCGTACACCTGGAGCTTGGAGCCGAAGCCGCCGCCCACGTCCGGGGCGATCACCCGGAGCTTGTGCTCGGGGATCCCGGTGACCGTGGCCAGCATGATCCGCAGGATGTGCGGGATCTGGGTCGCCGAGTAGACCGTGTACTCCCCGGACGCGGCGATCGGGGTGACGACGACCGCACGCGGCTCGATGGCGTTGGGGATCAGCCGCTGTTGGTGGTAACGGCGCTTCAGTGTCACCTCGGCGCGCTGCCGTACGGACGCGAAGCTCTCGCCGGTGGCGAGCGGCCAGGTGTAGCAGCGGTTGGTGCCCTTGTCCGCGTGGACCAGCGGGGCGTCGTCCGCCAGCGCCGCTTCCAGGTCGAGGACCGGTGGCAGCGGGTCGTAGTCGACCTCGATCGCCTCGAGCGCGTCGGCCGCGGCGTACCGGTCGCGGGCGACGACCACGGCCACCGGGTCACCCGCGTGGCGCACCTCGTCGACGGCGACCGGCGGGTGGTCGGGGAGCACCATGTCCTCGGTCACCGGCCAGGCGCAGGGCAGTGAGCCCAGTCCCTCGGCGAGGTCGGCGCCGGCGAACGCGGCCACGACACCGGGGCGTTCGAGGGCGGGGGAGACGTCGACGCGGGTGAGACGGGCGTGGGCCATCGGGCTGCGCAGGATGGCGAGATGGAGCAGTCCGGCGACCTGGATGTTGTCGGTCCAGTTGGTCTGGCCGGTGATCAGCCGGGCGTCCTCCTTGCGCAGCCGGGCACGGCCCACCTCGTGTTCGACGGCCTGATCGGTCATGCCGTGGCCTCCTCGCCGACCTGCTGTCCGGAGGCGGCGAGCACCGCGCGGACGATGTTCTGGTAGCCGGTGCACCGGCAGAGATTGCCCTCCAGGGCCTGGCGGACCTCGTCGGAGGTGGGGTGCGGGTTCTCGCGCAGCAGATCGCGGGCCGCCATGATCATCCCGGGGGTGCAGTACCCGCACTGCAGACCGTGCCGCTCGTGGAACGCGTGCTGGAGTGCCGTCCACTCCCCGTTCCTGGCCAGCCCCTGGACGGTGGTCACCGTGCCGCCGTCCGCCTGGACGGCCAGCACCGAGCAGCTCTTGACGGTCGCCCCGTCCAGGTCGACCGTGCACGCGCCGCAGTTCGAGGTGTCGCAGCCGATCGGGGTGCCGGTCAGGCCGAGACGGTCGCGCAGGTAGTGGGCGAGCAGCAGGCGGGGCTCCACCTCGTCCTCGTAGGGCGTGCCGTCCACCTGCACCTTGATGTGGGTCATGTGCCCTCCAGACCATGCGGGCAGGAGTAAGGAAAAACGGGGCATACGCGCCAGAAGGTCGTGATGCAGTTCACTCTAAGACCGGGCTCTGAAGGCGGCGAGCGCTGCGGCAGGGCTTTCGTTGAACATTAATCCGTTGCTGCGGGCGAGGGGCCCCTGCCGCACTCCCCCTGCCCCGACGGCTCACCGAGAGGACCACCGATGCGCGCTGCGTGCATGTCCCCCCAGGAAGGAATCCCACCCATGCCGAAGGACATCACGCTCAGTGGTCTGCTCAATCTCGGAATTCTCGCGCATGTCGACGCAGGTAGGACCAGTCTGACCGAACGGCTGCTGCACACGGCCGGGCTCATCGACGAGATCGGCAGCGTCGACGACGGCAGCACCCGGACCGACAGCCTCGCCCTGGAGCGGCAGTGCGGTATCACCATCAGGTCCGCGGTCGTGTCGTCCCCCCTCGACGGGGTGACCGTCAACCTCATCGACACCCCGGGCCACCCCGACTTCATCGCCGAGGTGGAACGGGTCCTCGGTGTGCTGGACGGCGCGGTCCTGGTCGTCTCGGCCGTGGAGGGAGTCCAGGGCGCAGACCCGCGTGCTGATGCGGACCCTGCGGCAGCTGCGCATCCCCACGCTGATCTTTGTCAACGAGATCCATCGCCTGGCTATTTGTGCAGCTCAGAGGCGTGATAGTACCCTCGGGAGTCAGCAAGAGGTCAGCATGTCGTCGTATCCGTGTCTGAGCGTGCTGACCTACCGGCCGCTGTGCAGACGCGGCGCTGGTGGCCGCTTGGTGAACTGCTGCGGCAGCCCGCCCTCGCCGGTCAGTTGCAGGCCCTCGGCCTGGGCCCGGGTCACCGACTCGTCAATCAGCCGGTCGGCCACCGACTTCGACGGCATTGCCTGGACTGCCTTCGCGGACTTGGGCTAGGTCACGTCATCATGTCATCGATGCATCTTCCATGATCGGGAGCTACTGCGAACGATTTACAGTCCCAGTGTCGGCTCATGAAGCGCTCCGTCGGTTCAACGTCGGGCGGTGTGACGCGGTGGGCGACCAGGGCGGCAAGGTCGTCATTGTGGGTGCCGTGGACGTAGGCGCACAGGTCCTGGTGGAGGTGGTCGAGGAGTTGGCGGGGCTCGCCAAGGGCCCATCGGCGGACGCGCTGGGCGACGGGGTAGAAGGTCCCGGTACGGTCGCGGGTCTCGCTGACGCCGTCGGTGTAGAGCAGCAGGCGGTCGTCGGCGGTGAAGGGGATGGTGTCGACCTGATAGTGGTCGCCGAGGAGGTCGGCCATGTTGATGGGCGGTGACGGCGCGCTGGGTTCCACCTCGCGCACTTCGCCGCCGTGCAGCAGCAGTGGCGCGGGGTGCCCGCAGTTGAGCACACGAGCGATGGGTTCCCCGGCGGGGATCTCCACAAGCACGATGGTGGCGAAGCGCTCCAGAGCCTCGTCGGGCATGGTCCGGGAGTATTGGCACATGGCGGTCTCCATATGTGCTGCCAGGGACGGCAGGTCGGGCGCGCTGAGCACGAGCACCCGGAACGTGCTGAGGATGACCGAGGCGGCTTCGACGGCCGGAAGTCCCTTGCCGCGGACGTCGCCGATGATCAGCCGCACCCCTTGCGGGGTCGCCATCGCCTCGTAGAAGTCGCCGCCGATGCGGGCCTGCGCGGCGGCGCCCTGGTAGAGCACCTCGACGTCGATGTCTTCGATGTGCTGTGGGAGTGGGCGCAGCAGCACCCGCTGCGCGGTCTCGGCCACGGAGCGCACCTCGGCGAGGGTGTGCTCCCGGTTCTGCCGTACCCGGCTGGCGTAGGCGGCGGTCAGAGTGCTGGCCGTGACCGCGAGCAGGGTGAAATTGCCCGGCGTCTGTCCCAGAGTGTGGTCGGCGGCGGAGATGACAAACCCGGCTATCAGGGCGAGCAGCCCGATGCCCAGCGTGCCGGCCACGGAGAACATCGCGGCGGCCAGCGCCGGCGTCGCCCCGAGCAATCGGTAGAACTGCAGGTGGGGCGTGAAGAAGGCCGCCAACGAGGCCAGCACGATCACCATCAGCGGGATCAGGAGCGCCGGCTCAAACGGCCGGCCCTCGTCCCGCATCCGCCGGGAGAGCCGCTGCGAGGCGATCACCTGCCTGAGTGCTCGAACGGCGGTGCCGCAGGTTGCGATGACCCCTCTGACCTGCAGACTCATACTTTTGCCCCTCGGTGGAGACGCTCCGTGGAAGCCTATTAGCGCACGAAAATACCTGGAATATGTCTAATAGTCCATTGAGTACAACGAGTGATGAATGTCAGCACGGCCACTGGTCGCCGCGTCTCGACGTCGACCAGCACGGTGCCGTAGAAGCGCCCTTTGCGGGGCGCGTATTCCTTGACCCCGACCACCGCGGCGCTGCTACCTCGGGATCGGGCAGGGCCTCGACCAGTCGCAGAACGGTGCTGCGGCTGACAGCAACCCCGAAGACACCGGCCATACGGGCGCCTGCCCGGCCGGCGAGCGCGAGGCCGACTACGGCCAGCGTCGACCGCAGGTGCTCGGTCCACCGGCCGTACCGCCGGGTCGGGCCGGCTCTCTGTTCGACGAAGGTCCGCCGTTTGCACAACGTGTTCCCGCAGATGAACCGCCGGACCCACAGACACAGCCGAACCCGCTTCCCCGCCACTTGGCACGTCAGCGGGATACCGCATGTTGGAGCTGTGAACCCGCTCCGACCAGCCCCTGCACCCAACGCACTCGGCCCCGGCCATCGTGCACCGGGCCTGTATCAGTACCGACTCATCGTCCACATCGACCGACACCACCGCGATATCCGCGATCGACGGGAACAGCAGCTCCTCCGGCCGGAGCACCATCTCTTCCACGGACCCGAACTGTCAGCCAATCCAAGATCGCCACGGATGATTTTGAGGCAACCTCACGACGGCCAGTGGGGCCTCCAACCGTCACTCACGGTGCACGCTTCACGGAAAGTGAGCCTGAACCGGTTCTCGTGAACAAAGCCAGGTGTTTCGCCAGGTGACGTCTGCCGGCCCGCGCATGATCGGTCACAGGCCGGTTCAGGGGACGTCATCCAGGTCTGGCGTTCCGGCAGTGCCACCGCACCCACCGAACTCCACCTCCCGGCCTCCTTCCGGACCGCGTCGACCACGGTCGTCTCCGACCTGGGAACCGTCTACACACCCCCGTCGTACAGCTCCGCGACCCCGGTCGGCGCGGCGGCCGGACCGGGCGGCACGGGCAGCCGCCGGCTGCTGCTCACCGACTCGGACTCCGGCGCGCTGCACTTCGCGCTGGTCGCCAACGGGGCGACCTCACCGAGCTCCACCCTGCTGAACCCAGCAAGGTCGGAGCTGGCCGCCTGGGTGGCGGCGAAGTTCTGAACAGCGCTTCGGCCTCCGGGGTGCCGAGCATCCCGGAGGCCGAAGTATTCTCACGGTCCGTCAACTCCCTGATGCACCCGTCCAGTCGGCCTGCACATGCCCGAGCCGGACGCGCTGCGGGTGGTCGCCGACCGCGACCGAGGTCACCTTCTCGCCCGTGGCGAAGTCGATGGCCGTCACCTGGTCGGCGCCGCTCTCGGAGATGACGCAGTCCTTGCCGTCACCGCTGACCGTGGCCCAGTACGGGGTCGACGCGGTGATGAGCGGTCCCTCCTGCAGGGTGGCCCGGTCGACGACGGTCGCGTAGTTGTCCATCGTCCCGGCGACGCACAGCTTGGTGCCGTCCGGCTTCATCGAGAGGCCGTGGTGACGCGAGTCGAGGAGCCAGGTGGTGCGGTCCTTGCTGGTCGCCGGGTTCTCCGGCAGCGTCTTCACCCGGGTGATCTTGTCGGTGGCGATGTCGTACTCCAGGAAGCCGTTGAAGAACGACACCTGGAAGTACATCTTGGACCAGTCGGGGGTGAAGGCCGCGGGCCGGACCGCGTCCGAGAAGTCCGTCAGCCCGATCGCGTTCAGCCGGTCGCGCATGTCGATGGTCTTGACCTGCTTGAAGGTGGTGGCGTCGGCGACGGTGATGTGCCGGTCGCCCTTGGTCCAGTCCCAGACCGGATCGTCGAGCGAGGTGGTGACCTCGCCGATGGACATGTTCCAGATGTACTTGCCGTCGGGGCTGAAGACGTTCTCGTGCGGCTTGGCACCGGTGGCGAACTCGCCCAGCTGCCTACCGCTGTTGATGTCCAGCACGTGCACCTTGTCCGCGGTGGACGCCGACACCGCGACCTTGGTGCCGTCAGGGGAGACGGCCATGTGGTCGGCGCGGTAACCGGCCACCGGGAAACGCCAGTTGATCGTGTCGGTGGCCAGGTCGACGGAGACGACGTCGGCGAAGCTCGGACGCGAGACGACCACGGACCTGCCGTCCGGAGTGGAGTACATGTCGTCGGCGTACTGGTCGTGGCCCTGCCCGACCTCGTTGCGTATCGACGTGTAGTAGATCCACTTGACGGGGTCGGCGTTGATCTCGGCGATCCGCTGGGCCTTGTCGGGGACGACGTTGATCTGGCCGACCTTGGCGAAGTCGCCGGACGAGTTCAGGACGGTCGCGGTGCCGTCCCAGTTGTTGCCGACGAACAGCACCTCGCGCAGGGAGGCGTCGGTTGCGGCGGTGGCGGCGGTCGCGGGCGCGGCGACGGTCAGGACGAGGGCGGCGGCTACGGAGCAAAGGTGCCTGGGTCTGAAGGCAGGCATGACTGCTCTCTCCTCTGATGGGTGTGGGGGGGCACGCGTGCGGTCACGGGATTGCGGAATCTGAACACGAGCGCATTCAAACGAACTTACTGAAAAGTAAGGAGGGGGCGGCTTACTCCACAAGAGGCGTACACGACAAAATTGGCCATCGGGCCGATGGCGGAGGGGGCAGTCTTGGTGGGCAGGCTCAAGGCACCGACAGGACGCTACGGCGGCCGGTCCGCCGAGGAACGCAAGGCCGAGCGGCGCAGGCGCTTCCTGGACGCGGCGCTCCAGCTCTTCGGCGACACGCCGGGGTTTCGCGCCACGACCGTTGCCGCGCTCAGCCAGGCGGCGGGCCTTTCGACCCGTCAGTTCTACGAGGAGTTCCACACCCTGGAGGACGTACTCGCCGCGCTGCACTTGGAGGTCAACGGGTGGGCCGAGGAGGCGGTGCGAAGCGCGTTCGCGGAGGCGAAGCCGCTGCCGCTGGTGGAGCGGGTGACGGTGCTCTTCCGTGCGTATGCCCGTGACGTCACCTCGGACCCGCGCCGCATCCGGGTCGCCTTCGTCGAGATCATCGGCGTCAGCCCGCGGCTGGAGGAGCAGCGCCTCGCGCGGCGGGCACGGTGGGTGGAGTTGATATGCGGGGAGGCGAACGCGGCGGTGGCGCGCGGGGATGCGGCGCCGCGCGACTACCGGCTGGCGGCGACGGCCTTCATCGGCAGCGTGAACGGGTTGCTGCACGACTGGAGCGCCGGGTGGGTGGACGCCACCCTGGAGGACGTCGTCGAGGAGTTGGTGCGGCTGCTGGTGGGGATGTTGCGGCCGGAGGGGTGGGTGTCGGGGCGCTCCAGGTAGCCCCTGTCCGCAAGTGCGTCGAGGTCGGTCTTCACCCCTGTCGCATCCGTTGACTTCACTCTCCGGCGGCTCTACGGTCGGCGGCTCAACCGCACCTGACGGGACGATCACCAACGTCAACGCGGGGTTGTGCCTGGACGCGCAGAACGCGGCGAGCAGCAACGGGACTTCGCTGGTGCTGTGGGCGTGCAATGGGGGGACCAACCAGCAGTGGGGTCAGAGTTGAGCCGGCAGTTCCTTGGGCGCGGGCGGGCTGTGGCTGGTCGCGCCCGCGCGGCGGTAGCTGCATATCAACACCGCCCCGCGCCCCTTTACGTCTACGCCGACGGCACCGGCGGCCGGCGGATGCTGATCCTGGACCCGGCCACCGGTGCCGTACTCGGCCTGGAGACCACCTTCACCTGGGACGACCCGGAGTACGGGGTACGGGCCGGGGACGTCATGGAGTACAGGGCCTGGCTGCGTTGACCGTCACACCCCGAGCTGCCGGGCGGCCGCGGTGACGGTCTGCTCCAGCAGTACGGCGATGGTCATGGGGCCGACCCCGCCCGGCACCGGTGTGATCAGCGAAGCCCGTTCGACGGCGGTGCCGAAGTCGACGTCACCGACGTTCCCGGCGTTGTAGCCCGCGTCGAGCACGACCGCGCCCGGCTTGATGTCCTTGCCCCGGATCAGCCGGGGGCGGCCGACGGCGGCGACCACGATGTCCGCCTCTCGTACGGCCGCCGGCAGGTCCCGGGTGCGGGAGTGGCAGTAGGTGACGGTGGCGTCGCGGGCGAGCAGCAGCATGCCGGCCGGCTTGCCCAGGATCGCGCTGCGGCCGACGACCACCGCGCGCTTCCCGGCCGGGTCCACGCCGTACGCGTCGAGGAGGCGCAGGATGCCGCCGGGCGTGCAGGAGACGAAGCCCGGCAGGCCGAAGCTCATCGTCGCGAACGACGCGAAGGTCACGCCGTCCACGTCCTTCTGCGGCGCGATCGCCTCGAACGCGGCCCGCTCGTCGATGTGTTCGCCGACCGGGTGCTGGAGCAGGATGCCGTGCACCGCCGGATCGGCCGACAACTCCCGCAGCGTGCCGACGAGTTCCTCGGTGGTCGTGGTGGCGGGCAGGGCCACGTGCCGGGAGCTGATGCCCGCCGTGCGGCTGCGGTTCTGCTTCATCCGGACGTAGGTGACGGAGGCGGGGTCCTCGCCGACCAGCACGGTCGCCAGGCACGGCGTGGTGCCGGTGCGTGCGGTGAGGCCGGCGGCGCGCTGTGCGGTCTGCTCGACGATCCGGCGGGCGACGGCGGTTCCGTCCATGAGACGGGCGTGGGTCATGCGGCACACTCCTGAGCTGGTTCGACCTTGATCGCCCAGGCGCACGGCATCGACAGTGCGGACCGCTCCCCGGTGGTGCTCCACCTCAGCGCCAGTCACGGCCCGCGCCCAGCGTAACCGAGACGTTCAGCGTTTCCCCCGGCGGTGCGCCGCCCGCAGGACCGTCCGCAGCAGTACGGCGGACGTACGGGGACGTGTGCGGCAGCCCCGCCGGTGCCGAGAAGGTCCAGGTCAGCCGAGAGCTGACCTGGACCCTCGCGGTCCTTCCGACTATTCGTCCCATGCCTGGATCATGATCTGCTCGGCGATCTTGCCGTCGCGCAGCGTGATCATCGACTCGGCGAGCACCCGGACGCCGTCCGCGTACTCGCAGGACTCGCTGTAGGCGGCCCGGTCGCCCTGCACGATGCACTGGTCCAGCTTGTGCGTCATGTCGCGGCCGTAGACGTCGTCCAGCATCTCGGCTATGTCCCCGCGGCCGTGCAGGACCTTGGGGTGGCTGGGCTGGGCGTTGCGGTCGACGATGCGGATCTCCGCGTCGTCCGTGTAGAGCGACAGCAGGGTGTTCCCCGTGTTCCCTTCTACGGCCCGGCGCAGCGTCTCGGTGTCGAACGTGGAGCCTGTCGCGGTGCCCATGGTGACCTCCTGCGGAGCCCGCGACCCGATGCGGAGCGGGCCGCGAGAGCCCCACCTTCGAGCCTCCTCCGCCCCGCCCGGCTCGGCAAGCGCAGGCCGGGCGCTCCGCCTGACGGGTGAGGGGGACCGGCTGCCCGTGTCCGGCCCGGCGCCCGCGCCGTTGCTGAAGACATGATCTCAACACGACGTATCGTCGCCGCCGTCGGCCTCGCCGTCGGGGTCACCGGCCTCGCCGCGCCGCTGGCGAACGCGGCCGACGCGAGTGCGCAGCACCCCGGGAAGCTCACCGCGCTCGGCACGCTCGACTCGCTCGCCCGCAGCGACATCCCGGCGGAGTACAAAGACGAGATCCCCAAGGTCTCGGAGCAGGTGCAGGCGCTGAACGGAATCCACAAGCTGAGCGAACTGCACCAGATCACCGACCTGGCCGCGCCCCTCATGGGGCTGGTGCCGGGCATCGAGTCCTGACCTCGGCCGCACCCCGAGGGCCGTCCCGGAACAGGGGCGGCCCTTCGTCGTACTCAGTGCTGGGAGGCGAGGAACTGCGTCGCCGCCAGTTCCGCGTACAGCGGGTCCGCCGTAACCAGCTCGCGGTGCGTGCCCACCGCACGGACCCGGCCCGCGTCCACCACGACGATCCGGTCGGCCATCGTCACCGTCGACAGCCGGTGCGCGACCACCAGCACCGTGGTCGACCGCGCCACATCGGCGACCGTGTCCCTGAGGGCCGCCTCGTTCACCGCGTCCAGCTGCGAGGTCGCCTCGTCCAGGAGCAGCAGCCGGGGCCGGCGCAGCAACGCCCGGGCGATCGCGACCCGTTGCCGCTCTCCGCCCGACAGCTTGGTCCCGCGGTGCCCGACCAGTGTGTCCAGGCCCTGCGGCAGCCGGGCGACCAGACCGTCGAGCCGGGTCGTCTTCAGCACCCGCGTCACCGCGTCCTCGTCCGCTTCAGGGTTGCCGAGGAGCAGATTGTCCTTCAGTGACCCCGACAGCACGGGCGCGTCCTGCTCGACGTATCCGATGGCCGAGCGCAGCAGGGGCAGGTCCCAGTCGGTGAGCGGGCGGCCGTCGAGGGTGATCGTGCCGGACTCCGGGTCGTAGAACCGTTCGATGAGCGAGAAGACGGTGGTCTTGCCCGCGCCGGACGGGCCGACGAACGCCGTCATGCCCCGGGCGGGTATCGCGAAGCTGACCCCGTGGTGGACGTACGGCAGGTCGTCGGCGTAGCGGAAGCGTACGTCGGTGAAGGTGACGGAGGCCGGTTCGGCGCCCGCGGACGGCAACTCGGCGGGCTCGGACGGGGGTTCGGCGGGCAGCCGCAGTGCCTCCTGGATCCGGGCGAGCGCGCCGGCGCCGGTCTGGTACTGCGTGACCGCGCCGACCACCTGCTGGATCGGCGACATCAGGTAGAAGACGTAGAGCAGGAACGCCACGAGCGTGCCGATACCGATCGCGCCGGTCGCCACCCGCGCCCCGCCCACCGCAAGGACCGTGATGAACGCCAGCTGCATCGCGAGCCCCGCCGTGTTGCCCGCCGCGGCCGACCACTTGGCGGCCCGCACGCTCTGCCGCCAGGACTCCTCGGCGGCCTCGTGCAGGGCGCGCTCCTCACGGTGCTCGGCCCCGGACGCCTTGACGGTGCGCAGCGCGCCCAGCACCCGCTCCAGCGAGGCGCCCATCACCCCGACCGCGTCCTGTGCCCGGCGGCTCGCCCGGTTGATGCGCGGCACGATCGCGCCCAGCACCGTGCCCGCCCCCGCGATCACGGCGAGTGTGACGCCCAGCAGCACGGGGTCGACCACCCCCATCATCACCACGGTGGCGACCAGGGTGAGTCCGCCGGTGCCAAGGGCGACCAGCGAGTCCGTGGTGACCTCGCGCAACAGGGTGGTGTCCGAGGTGATCCGCGCCATCAGGTCACCGGGTTCGGTGCGGTCCACGGCGGTGATGCGCAGCCGCAGAAGGTACGACGACAGGGTGCGTCGTGCCCCGAGCACCACCGACTCGGCGGTACGCCGCAGCACATACGAACCCAGCGCGCCCACACCGGCGTTGGTGACCACCAGAGCCGCCATCGCGAGCAGCTTCCCGGTGATGGAACGGTCGTGGGACAGGTCCTCGATCAGCCCCCGGGCCACCAGCGGCAGCAGCAGCCCGGTCGCCCCCGTCACCAGCGAGAGCACCGCACCCGTCAACAGGGCCCAGCGGTGCGGACGTACATAGGAGAGGAGCAGCCGGAACACGGACGGACCGGTCCGGTCTCGCGTCCGTCTCGGCGAAACTGCGTCTGCGGTGGTCACGGTGCTCCTCGTCCGGGCGGTGGGCGGCGCACCAAGGCTACGACGGCCCGCTCCGGCCCCGGGGCCCGGTCACCTACGGGCGGAATCGATCGTCGCCAGGCCGCACGCCGTCCTGGCCGGCAGCAGCAGCCAGGCCGGGTGGAGCTGTCCGAGCCCAGTCCCACGAGGACGCGCGATCCGGCGGTGAAGCGGACCTGGCGCTCCATGGCCCACTTCGCGCGGGACGCGCGCCCTGCGGCCGGTGCAGTTCGTGACCGCGCTCGGCCCAGCCCGCGTGCCGCCGGTGAGGGTGGCCGCCGGGACGCCGTGCTCGGCGAGGATCGCGGGCGTTCCCGGTGCGAACGCCGCAGGCGCACCCCTGGACGAGGACGTGGACACCCAGCTCGCCGGCGCCTCGCGCGCCCTGGACCGGGCGGGCTTCGCGATCATCGTGACCGGGCTCCAGCAGTGCCTCACCGACGCCGATGGAAACGGGTCGGACGGCGAGACGACCGAGCGGATGAAGGGCCACCTGGAGGAGCTGTTCCCCTCGCTGGACTGGCCAGCGGGGCCCGGCGCTGGAACACCGCGTCGGCCGGCCCGAACGCGGGCCACCGTGAGCAGGGCGTAAGCGAACACCCGCTGGAGTATGCCCGCGGACAGCCGGGTGGCGAGCCGTTGGCCGGCTCAGGCGCCGAGGATCGATGCCGCGGCGAACGGGCCCACGGCCGACCAGTCGGCGTCGGCCCGCGTACCGGCGCGTGCCGCGGCGTGGTGAGCGAATTGATCGTGATGACCAGACCGATGGCCGCACGCATCCGCAGTGCCCTGCGATACACGAGGGACGGTACGGCGAGAAAGCCGCCGCCCGCCCCGAGCACCCCGGCGACCGCGCCGAGGCCGGCTCCCGCCGGCATGGTCCCGGCCGCCGCGAACACGGCGCCGGCCCGCCACCGCACGGTGCCCTCGCGGGCATGAACCACGGCGGTCGACCGGAAAGATCCGGAGTGATCGACGTGCTCCGTGCCGTTACCGATCGGTCACGCGTAGGGTCGGAAGACAGGCACGTCAGCGAGCGACGAAAGGTCAGGTCCATGGCGCAGGAAGTACGCGGCGTGATCGCACCGGGCAAGGACGAGCCCGTGCGGGTCGAGACGATTGTGGTGCCGGACCCCGGGCCGGGCGAAGCCGTCGTACAGGTCCAGGCCTGCGGGGTCTGTCATACCGACCTGCACTACAAACAGGGCGGAATCACCGACGAGTTCCCGTTCCTGCTCGGCCACGAGGCCGCCGGTGTGGTGGAGTCGGTCGGCGAGGACGTCACGGACGTGGCCCCCGGGGATTTCGTGATCCTCAACTGGCGTGCCGTGTGCGGGAACTGCCGGGCCTGTCTGCGCGGCCGCCCCTGGTACTGCTTCAACACCCACAACGCCAGGCAGAAGATGACCCTCGCCTCGACCGGCCAGGAGCTCTCTCCGGCGCTCGGCATCGGCGCCTTCGCCGACAAGACGCTGGTCGCCGCCGGACAGTGCACCAAGGTCGACCCGACCGTCTCCCCGGCGGTCGCCGGACTGCTCGGCTGCGGGGTGATGGCCGGCATCGGCGCCGCGATCAACACGGGCAGCGTGGGCCGGGGCGACTCGGTCGCCGTGATCGGCTGCGGCGGTGTGGGCGACGCGGCGATCGCCGGGTCCCGGCTGGCGGGCGCCGCGAAGATCATCGCCGTCGACATCGACGAGCTGAAGCTGGAGAAGGCGCGCACTCTGGGCGCCACCCACACGATCAACTCGCGTGAGAGCGATCCGGTGGCAGCCATCCGTGAGCTGACCGGCGGCTTCGGCGCAGACGTCGTCATCGAGGCGGTCGGCCGTCCGGAGACCTACCGCCAGGCCTTCTACGCCCGCGACCTCGCCGGTACCGTCGTCCTCGTCGGTGTGCCGACCCCCGAGATGAAGCTCGAACTGCCGCTCCTCGACGTCTTCGGCCGTGGCGGCGCGCTCAAGTCCAGCTGGTACGGCGACTGCCTGCCTTCCCGGGACTTCCCCATGCTCATCGACCTGCATCTGCAGGGCCGGCTGCCCCTGGACGCCTTCGTCACCGAGACCATCCAGCTCGACGAGGTGGAGAAGGCGTTCGACCGGATGCACCAGGGCGACGTCCTGCGTTCGGTGGTGGTGCTGTGATGACCACGCGCATCGAACGCCTCGTCACCTCCGGGCAGTTCACCCTCGACGGCGGCACCTGGGAGGTCGAGAACAACGTGTGGATCGTCGGCGACGAACGCGAAGTGATCGTCATCGACGCCGCCCACGACGCCCAGGCCATCGCCGAGGCGGTCGAGGACCGCCGCCTGAAGGCCATCGTGTGCACCCACGCCCACAACGACCACATCGACGCCGCGCCCGCCCTCGCGGACCTCACCGGCGCCAAGATCTGGCTGCACCCCGACGACCTGCCGCTGTGGAAGCTCACCCACCCCGACCGCGACCCCGACAACCACCTGGCCGACGGGCTGGTCATCGAGGCGGCCGGCGCCGACCTGACCGTGCTGCACACGCCCGGCCACGCGCCCGGCGCCGTCTGCCTCTACGAGCCCGGCCTGGCCACCGTCTTCACCGGTGACACCCTCTTCCAGGGCGGCCCCGGCGCGACCGGACGGTCGTACTCCCACTTCCCGACGATCATCGACTCCATCCGGGACAAGCTGCTCACCCTCCCGCCGGAGACGAAGGTCCTGACCGGACACGGCGACTCGACCACCATCGGCGCCGAGGCACCCCATCTGGAGGAGTGGATCGCCCGCGGGCACTGACCCGTCCGGCCGGAAAAGCGGGGCGCACCGTCGTGACGCGCCCCTACCATCACGCCCATGACCTCCACCGCCACGCTCGTGACCCTGCACACCACCCGCGTCCTGCGCTGTGCCGCCGACGGGCCGGCGCTCGACGGTGAGAGCGCCGCACTCGATCTCGTCGGCGACGCGTTCGGCCAGGACGCGGAGCTCGTCGCCGTCCCGGCCGAACGGGTCGGGGCCGAGTTCTTCCGGCTCCGCTCGGGGGTCGCCGGCGCGGTGGCGCAGAAGTTCGCGAACTACCGGCTGCGGCTGGCCGTCGTCGGCGACATCTCCCGGCACCTCGCGGGGAGTTCCGCGCTGCGCGACTTCGTGTACGAGGCGAACCGCGGCCGCCAGCTCTGGTTCGTGAGCGACGACCGCGAACTGGAGGACCGGCTGCGTCCCACCGGGTGACATGCGGCATCCGCCCGGAAAAGGCGACAGGAGATGTCAGGCTTCCGCGCGACCCTCGACGGGGACAGCGACGGATCACGCATCGGAGGCCTGACATGCCCGGACCGCTCGACGGAAAGGTCGCTCTCGTCGCGGGGGCGACACGCGGAGCCGGTCGCGGCATCGCCGTGGAACTGGGCGCGGCGGGCGCCACCGTCTACGCGACGGGTCGCTCCACCCGCGCCCGCCGCTCCGAGTACGACCGCCCGGAGACCATCGAGGACACCGCCGACCTGGTCACCGCGGCCGGCGGTTACGGCATCGCCGTACCCGCCGACCACCTCCAACCGTCCGCCGTACGGACCCTCGTGGACCGCATGGCGGACGAACAGGGCCGCCTGGACATCCTGGTGAACGACATCTGGGGCGCCGAGAACCTCTTCGCCTGGCACCGCCCCGTGTGGGAGCACGACCTCGACGACGGGCTGCGGCTGCTCCGGCTCGCCGTCGAGACACACGCGATCACCAGCCACTTCGCCCTGCCCCTGCTGCTGCGCCGGCCGGGCGGCCTGGTCATCGAGATGACCGACGGCACCGCCGACTACAACCGCGACACCTACCGCGTCTCCTTCTTCTACGACCTCGCCAAGACGGCCGTGCTGCGCATGGGCTTCGCCCTGGGCCACGAACTCGGCCCACGCGGCGCCACCGCCGTCGCGCTCACCCCGGGCTGGCTGCGCTCGGAGATCATGCTCGACCACTTCGGCGTCACCGAGGACACATGGCGCGACGCCCTCGACCGCGTCCCGCACTTCGCCATCTCCGAGACACCGCGCTACGTCGGACGCGCCGTCGCCGCACTCGCCGCCGACCCCGGCGTGGCCCGCTGGAACGGGCAGTCCCTGTCCAGCGGCGGCCTGGCCCAGGTATACGGCTTCACGGACCTGGACGGCAGCCGGCCGGACGCCTGGCGTTACCTCGTCGAGGTGCAGGACCCCGGAAGGCCGGCCGACACCACCGGCTACCGCTGACCAGGCACGCCCCTCACCCGTCGGAGACCGGCCGGGTCGGCCAGAGCGCCGGATGCCCCGCGGGCAGCGCGAGATCCTCGCGTGCGGCGGTGTAGTACCGCTCGCGGCAGGCCCGCTGTCGCTCCAGCAGGTCCTGCCAGGCGTCCGCGTCCACCGTCCCGGCGCGCATGAACCGCTCCATGTCCATCACCGTGGTCACCCACTCCCGTGCCCCCTCCACCACCTCCCGGCTGCCCAGCATGATCAGCGCCTCCCCGGCCGGATCGCGGCCGTCGCTGGCCGCGGCCAGCAGCGGCTCGGCCTCGTCCGGGGAGAGCGGATGCGGATGCGGGTCGTTGCCGAGGTGGGCGGCGAGCCGGTAGGTGAGGTTCACCGATTTCTTCAGCGCTTGCGCGTAGTCGCTGTAGACCGCCAGCCGCCGCTCCTCCCAGCGCGCGGCGCGCTCACGCCGGAACCGCGCCCGATCACCCCGCACCACGGCCAGATACGAACCGAGCGCGCCGATCACGACGCCTATGAGGGCCGGGAGTTGCTGCAAGAACGCTGACATGTGCGCACGCTATCTGTCCTGTTGATCGTTCCGCCCGTACGGTCGTTGCCATGACCGGACTGAATCGCTTTGCGGGACACGGGGTTCTCGTCACGGGCGCGGCCCGTGGCATCGGCGCGGCCGTCGCCCGGCGGCTGGCCGAGGAGGGCGCACAGGTGCTGGCGACCGACCGGGACCTGCCCGAGGCGGAGCGCACGGCGGCCGCGCTGCGCGAACAGGGGCTGGCGGTCGAGGCGTTCGGCTGCGACGTGGCCGACCGGGGCTCCGTGGAGGCCGCCGTCGACCGTGCCGTCGGCGCCTTCGGCGGACTCGACGTGCTGGTGAACTGCGCCGCGCACTGCACCCCGGACGTCTCCCTCTTCGAGGACCAGCCCGACGACGGATGGGACCTCGACCTCGACATCACCCTCACCGGAGTCCACCGCTGCTGCCGCGCCGCCCTTCCGCAACTGGCCGCCTCCGGCCGGGGCGCCGTCGTCAGCATCGGCTCCGTCAACGCCGGGGCCGACTTCGGCAACCACGCCTACAGCGCCGCCAAGGCCGGCCTCGGCTCGCTGACCCGCACCCTCGCCGGGCACGCGGCCGCGCGCGGTGTACGGGTCAACCTGGTGGAGCCGGGCACGGTCCGCACCTCGGCCTGGGAGGGACGGGACGACGAACTCGACGCCGTGCGGGCGCTCTACCCCCTGGGCCGCGTCGGGGAACCGGAGGACGTCGCCGCGGCCGTCGCCTTCCTCGCTTCCCGGGACGCCGCCTGGATCACCGGTACCACCCTCCGCGTCGACGGCGGTCTCACCGCCGTCCACAGCGGATTCCACGCGGCGCTGCGGCCGCACCGGGAGGCCCGGCAGGGGTCACAGGGCCGTTGACGCAGTCGCGACCGCGTCCAGCACCCGCCGGGTGTCGTCCTCGGTGGTCCGCCAGTTGCTGAACGCGGCCCGCAGTGCCGGCACCCCGCCGTACACCGTCGGTGTGAGAAAGGCCTCCCCGGACACGGCGACCGTCCGGGCCAGGGCGGCCACCCGCTCCGGTGTCGGGTGCGCGGCGAGGGTGAAACAGACCACGTTGAGCCGGACCGGCGCCAGCAGACGCAGGCCCGGGAGGGCGTCGATGCCCGAGCCGAGGCACCGGGCCAGGGCGACATTGCGCTCGACGATCTCGCGGTGCCCGGCACGGCCGTACGCCGTCAGGGAGAACCAGGCCGGCAGCGCCCGCATCCGGCGGGAGGTCTCCGGGGTGAGGTGCAGGAAGTCCGGTTCGCCGGTGGGCGGGCCCAGGTAGGGGGACTCGTTGTGGAAGACGGCCACCTGGAGGTCACGGCGGCGGGTGAACTGCACGGCCGCGTCGTAGGGGACGTTGAGCCACTTGTGCAGGTCCACACAGACCGAGTCGGCCGCGTCCAGGCCGGCGACGAGCGGGGCGTACGCGGGGGAGAGGGCGGCGAAGGCGCCGAATGCGGCGTCCACGTGCAGCCAGAAGTCGTAGCGCTCCTTGAGGGCGGTGATCGCCCGCAGGTCGTCGAAGTCGACGGTGTTCACCGTGCCGGCGTTGGCGACGACGATCGCCGGCCGCCCCTCCAGCGCGGCCAGGGCCGCGTCGAGCGCGGTCACGTCCACCGCCTCCCGATTGCCGGGCAGCAGCGGCACCGGCCGCAGCCGGTCCCGCCCGATGCCGAGCACAGACAGCGCCTTGCCGACGCTGGAGTGCGGGCTGCCGGAGAGCACGTCGACCGGGCCGAGCGCGGCCGCACCCGCCCGGGAGACGTCCACCCCCAGCCGCTCCCCGAGCCATTCCCGGGCGATCGCCAGACCGACCGTGTTGGACATCGTCGCCCCGGTCACGAACGCCCCGCTGTGCGCCTCGCCGAGCCCGAACAGCTCGGCCAGCCAGGCCACCGTCTCGCGCTCCAGGGCGGCACCCCAGGAACCGGCAGCAGCGGACAGGTTCTGGTCATAGGCCGAGGTCAGCCAGTCCCCGGTGAGGGAGGCGGGCGTCACACCGCCGGTGACGAAACCGAGGTAGCGTGGCCCGGCCGAGGCGGACAGACCAGGCGCCCACCGCTCGGCGAACCGGGCCAGCGCGCCCTCCCCGCCCACCCCCTGCTCGGGCAGCGTCGCGCGCGCGGGTGCGGGCCCGAGCGCGGCCACGGGCCGCTCGCCCAGCCCGGCCAGCGCACGGGCGGCCACGTCCCGGGCCGACCGCAGGAGTTCGGGGAACAGGGCGAGATCATCGGCAAGCGTGCGGTGCATGGACGGCAGCCTAGGCCGGTCCCGATGCCGAAGTTAACCGTTTCGTCACAGCCTGGCCGGGGCTACAACCAATGCCCTCGATCGGCCGGTCTAGGACCACGAGATCGCAGGACACACGAAGGAGACAGACTTCAATGGGGGACATACGCAGACGAGGTGCCGTCGTACTCGGCGTCACCGGACTTGTGGCGCCGCTCGCGCTCGCCATCACCGCCGCACCGGCGCAGGCCGCGAGCTGCACCACACAGGCGGGGCCGTACCAGAAGCAGGTGGAGAAGTTCCTCGGCCGGCCGGTGGACGGCAAGCAGTCCGCCGCCGACTGCAGGGCGACCAAGGCATTTCAGGACAAGCACGGCATCACGCCCGACATCGGCTACGCCGGCCCGGTCACCTGGGGCGTGATGGACCTGATGAACAAGCAGAAGGCCGTCGGAAACAAGCCGAACAGGGACGGCAAGTGCCCCACCAACAAGGGGCGCATCGCCTGCGTCAACCTCACGCTCCAGTTGAGCTGGATCCAGGACGGCAGCAAGCTCGTCTACGGCCCGGTGCCGGTCCGTACCGGCCGTAACGGGTACGAGACCCGGACCGGTCTGAAGAAGATCTACTGGCGTGACATCGACCACGTCTCGTCCATCTACAACGTGCCGATGCCCTACAGCCAGTTCTTCGACGGCGGCCAGGCCTTCCACTCGGTGGGTCTCAGCATGTGGAACCCGCCGGGCTCGCACGGCTGCGTCAACATGACCACGAAGGACGCCAAGAAGTACTGGTCCCTGCTGAAGAACGGCGACGACGTCTACGTGTACGGCCGCAAGCCGGGCACCTGACGGCACCCGGCCCCGGCCGCGCCGCCCCGGCTCAGCTCTCCGGGGCGTCCCCGAAGTCCGGGATCTCCAGCCTGGCCCCGCCCTGCCGCGCGGACTCGTGCGCGTTGATGCCCGGCAGGGTGTAGCGGGCGGCGACCCACGCGTTGACCGAGGGCAGTGCGCGCGCGTTGACGGCCGTCACGAAGTCGTCGACCAGGAAGTGGTGGCTGCCCTCGTGCCCGTTGTGCAGCGCGTCGAACTCCCGCGGCAGCCGCGCCCGGTCGTGCACCGGCGCCGACCCGGAGGTGAAGGCCGCCCGCAGCTCCGGCGCGATGTGCTGGAGTGAGGGATCGTCGGGCGACATGGTGGGCTTGGGCTCAAGGAGCTCGCTGATGTCCTTCACGCCCTTCTTGTCCTGCCACAGCGCCACCGTCGCCAGCTGCTCCATGCTCGCCTCGGTCCCGAAGAACCGGAAGCGCGATTCGCGGATGTGGGACGGATAGCCCACCCGCCGGAACTCGTTCGTACGGAACGAGCCGCCACCGGCGACCTCGAACAGCGCGGTCGCGTTGGACACGTTGTTGCCGAACTGGCTGACGTCCTTGTCGAAGACGCCGTCGCCGCGGTCGTCCACCACCCCGATCGCCGACACGCTCACCGCGTGCGTCTGCCAGGCGCCGAGCACCCCGCCCACCGCGTGCGTCGGGTAGAGCAGCGGGGGATAGCTGGCGGTCGTCTTCCAGTTCTCGCCGCCGCTGTAGCGGTAGGCGTCGTAGAAGCCCAGGTCCATGTCGTGGACGTAGTCGCCCTCGGCGTAGAACAGCCGGCCGAAGGCGCCCTCGGCTATCTGGTTGCGGGCGTGCACGGTCGCCGGGTTGTACTGGCTGGTCTCGCCCATCATGTACGTCAGGCCGGTCACCTTGACCGCGTCGATGATCGCCGCGATCTCCTCGGTGGTGATCGCCATGGGGACCGCCGAGTACACGTGCTTGCCTGCGTTCAGGCCCTCGAGGACCAGTGGGCCGTGCGTCCAGCGCTGGGTGAAGATCGCGACCGCGTCGACGTCCGCCGACTCCAGCATCGCCTCGTACGACGGGAAGGTGCCCGCCAGCTTCTGGGCGGCGGCGAGCCGCTCCGCCCGCTCGGGCAGCAGATCGGTGACGTACACGTCACCGACGCCGGGATGGGCCTGGAACAGCGTGGCGAACTGGCCGGAGAACTGGCCGGCGCCGACGATGCCGAGTGAGAAAGTCATGGTGGTTACTTTTGCTTCGGAAGAATCTCGCCGTCAAGGGGTGAAAGGAAGCAGGAAAGACATCAGGAGGGCGCTTCTGCGGTGCACCAGGGGCACAGTAGGGTGGCCGGGTTACTTCAGCTACGGAAGAAAAGGGTTGCCGTGTCCGACTGGCTGCCGCTGAGCCCCGCGGAGCGTTCCGTGGCGATCGAGGTGCTCGTCCACGGCCCGCTGTCACGCACCGAGCTGGCCCGCCGGCTGAACCTCTCCCAGGGCAGCCTCACCCGCCTCACCAAGCCGCTCATCGAGTCCGGACTGCTCGTCGAGGCCCCCTGGGCGGGCGCCCCCGCGGAGGCGCGCCGGGGCCGCCCCTCGCAGCCGCTGGACGTGGTCGCCGAGTCCCGCTCCTTTCTCGGCTTCAAGGTCACCGACGAGATGGTGTACGGCGTCGTCACCACCCTCCGGAGCGACATCGTCGCCCGCCTCGACCGGCCCCTGACCAGCCACGACCCCGAGTACGTCGCCGACCTGCTGGCCCTGATGACCGCCGAGCTCGCCGCCCGGCACCCCGCCGTCGCGGGCATCGGCATCGGCGTCGGCGGGTTCGTGCGCGAACACGCGGTGGTCGGCGAGTCGCCGTACCTGCGATGGCGTGACGTCCCGCTGGCCGCGCTGGTGCGGCAGCGCACCGGGATGCCGGTCGTAGTAGAGAACGACGTGGCAGCCCTGGTCGAGGCCGAGACCTGGTTCGGCGCCGGCCGGGGACTCGACCGCTTCGTCGTCCTGACCATCGGCGCCGGCATCGGCTACGGGCTGGTGCTGGGCGGCAGGCGGGTGCCGTACGCCGAGGAGGACCGGGGCTTCGGCCGGCACTGGATCATCGACCCGCAGGGCCCGCTCACCCCGCAGGGCGAACGCGGCAGCGCCGCGTCGCTGCTCACCATCCCCAGCATCCGCTACCAGATCCGGGCCGCCACCGGCCACGACGCGTCCTTCCAGGAGATCCTCGCCCGCGCCGCGGAGGGCGAGCCGATGCACGCGCGGGTGATCGGCGAGGCCGGCCGGGCGCTGGGCACTCTGCTGGCGCAGCTCGCCAACTTCGTCATGCCGCAGAAGATCCTGCTCGCCGGGGAGGGGGTCGGCCTGATGGAGGTGGCCGGGGACACCGTGCGGGACACCGTCCGCGCCCACCGGCATCCGCTCGCGGGGCCGGTCCGCCTGGAGACCAAGGTCTCCGACTTCCACGACTGGGCACGCGGCGCGGCCGTGCTGGCGATCCAGGTGCTCGTGCTCGGCGGGGCCGGGGCCTGAACTGCCGCTTCAGCCCGGACGGCCGCCGCTGACCCGGATCGAACTCCCGTTTCCCGTTGACACATTGACGTGATGAGTAACACGGTCCGATATGTCCGTATCGGTCGTACTTACTCACGGGGCCTTCACGTCGACCGGCATATGCTTCACAGCATGTCCACCACTGTTGAAGCCGTCACCGAGCGATCGGCCGACGAGGTCAACGAGGAGATCCGGGCCCTGTGGCTCCGGTCGGGCGGGACACTGAGCACCGAGCAGCGCGAGGAGTATCAGCGGCTCGTCCTCGAATGGGCGGCCGCGACCCCGCACCAGCCGGACCAGGCGGCCTGACCGCCCGTCCCGGGCACCCGCCGGGACGGCTGCCCTTCTCGTAGGCCCGTAGGGCCGCCCGCAGGCCCTCTTAGGCCCGCAGGCCCGCCGTCAGCCCCAAGTAGCCGAGTAATGGCGCTGGTACGCCTTACGGTCCTGCTCCGCACGGATGTAGCGGGTCGCGACCAGGGCGACCAGGCTGCCCCCGATCACCAGCAGGCCCGGACCGACATTACGGGTGTCCGTGAGCCGGGCGATCAGATTCGTGTCGTCCGAGGTGCCGACCGGCGCCGCCGAACCCGGCGAGGCCGCGCTCGGCGCGATCGCACTGTGGGTGGCTGCCGCCGACGGTGTCGGCGCGGCGCTCTGACCTCCGGCCGCGTTCCGCGTCGACGCGATCAACTGCACGTTCAGCGCCGCCATCGCCCTTGTCACCGGCTGGAAGAACGTCACTCCGCCCGTGGTGCAGTCACCGCTGCCGCCCGAGGTCACACCCAGCGCGATGCCCTCCGAGAACAACGGACCGCCGCTGTCGCCCGGTTCGGCGCACACGTTCGTCTGGACAAGCCCGGTGACCGTGCCCTCCGGATAGTTGACGGTCGCGTTGAGCGCGGTCACCGTGCCGTCGTGCAGCCCACTGCTGCTGCCGCTGCGGAACACCCGCTGCCCGACCGTCGGGTCGGCCGCCCCCGTGATCCGCACGCCCTGCCCGTTGCCGATGGCGACCACGTCGGCGTTGTCACCGGCCTTCCCGTTCGCGTACTGGATCAGCGAGAAGTCACTGCCCGGGAACTGCGTGTTGATCGTGGTGCCCAGCTGCTGGTTGCCCTGGTTGTCGTCGAACCAGACAGTGTTGGCGGGACCGCAGTGACCGGCGGTGAGGATGAAGTCCGTCTGCCCGTTGGTGACGTTGAACCCCGCCGAACAGCGGCCGCCCGTCGACAGGATCGGCTGCGCACCGTTGAGCCGGGTGGTGAACTCGCCCTCCGCGCGCCGCATCCGCACAAAACCGCCGATGCCCGCGGCGACCTGGCTCAGGTCCGACCAGTGGGCGGCGGAGACCGTGCTGTCTGCCTCCACCATGACCCGGTTGGTCCGGTAGTCCACCGCCCACGCGGTGCCGGCCACGCGCGGCGCGGCACGCAGCGTGGCGGTCGCCGCCTTCAGCTCGTTCATGCTGTGCGACACCATCTTGGCCTCGGCGCCCGCCCGCTTCACCGTCGCCGCGGCCCGCTCGTCGGTCACCGCGACCACCGGCTTGCCGTCGGCGCCGATCCAACTGCCCGCCGTACGGGCCGTGCCGAGCTTGGCCACCAGTGCCGCGCCGGTGTCACCGGCCTCCGACGCGGCACTGAACGGGACGGCGGACGTGCCGGGAGTCTCGCTCGCCACGGCCGTCGTGACCATCGCGCCTCCCAGAAGCAGTCCGCCGACCGCCGCCAGCTGTGTCCCACGCCGGACGACCCGTCGTCGTGCGTGCCTCATCCATGGCTCCCGAAACCCCGAACGCGCGGTGTCGACACCGCGGGGCCCTCCGGTCGTCGAGCGCCCTGCTCTCCATACGCGGGCGGGCGCCGAGGCGTTCACCACGACGGTGATCCTTGCGATCCCACGGCAGGACGACGCGTGGCCGTCCGGCGCGTTCCCGGGGACCCCGAGGGCGCCTATCTTGACGCCATGACCAGCATCCCGCAGGAGAGCCCGGACGAACCGAACCCGCTGCGCGCCCTCACCCTCGACCGGCTGCGACGCCGTACCAGCATGAAATGGCGCACCTACCCGCAGGACGTACTCCCGGTGTGGGTAGCGGAGATGGACGTGCCGCTCGCCGAGCCGATCGTCCGCGCGGTCACGGACGCGATGGAACTCGGGGACACCGGCTACCCGGCGGGCACCGCCTACGCCGAGGCCCTCGCCGCGTTCGCCGCGAAACGCTGGGGCTGGCACGGGCTCGACGTGGCCCGCACCGCGCTCGTCCCCGACGTGATGCTCGGAGTGGTGGAAATGCTGAAACTGGTCACCGGGCCCGGCGACCCGGTGATCGTCAACTCGCCGGTGTATCCGCCGTTCTACCAGTTCATCGAGCACATGGACCGGCGGGTGGTGGAGGCACCGCTCGGCGCCGACGGGCGTATCGACCTCGACGTCCTGGAGGAAGCGTTCCATGGGCTCGGCGGCAGGCGGGCCGCCCATCTGCTGTGCAGCCCCCACAACCCGACCGGCACCGTCCACACCGCCGAGGAACTCACCGCCGTGACGGAAATCGCCGAGCGGTACGGCGTCCGGGTCGTCGCCGACGAGATCCACGCCCCGCTCACCGCCGCGGGCGTCGACTTCGTGCCCTATCTGAGCGTGCCGGGCGCCGAGCGCGGACTGTCCCTGATGTCGGCCTCGAAGGCCTGGAA
Organism: Streptomyces sp. NPDC005866; assembly: GCF_040629895.1. Lineage (NCBI taxonomy): Bacteria > Bacillati > Actinomycetota > Actinomycetes > Kitasatosporales > Streptomycetaceae > Streptomyces > Streptomyces sp. NPDC005866. The sequence goes on along the minus strand of NZ_JBEXWP010000020.1, from coordinate 106,106 downwards.
CCTGGCGGGCCTCAAGGCCGCGCTCGCCATCGCGGGACCCGCGGCCGCCGCCGACCTCGCCCGGATGCCGGAGGAGGTGAGCCACGGCCCGAGCCATATCGGCGTCATCGCCCACACGGCCGCCCTGACCGAGGGGACCGCCTGGCTGGACGCGCTGCTCGCCGGCCTCGACGAGAACCGGCGCCTCCTTGCAGGCCTCCTCGACCGCCACTTGCCCGCGATCCGGCACCGGCCCGCGGAAGCCACCTACCTCGCCTGGCTCGACTGCCGCGCCCTCGGCCGCGGTGACGACCCGGCCGAGGTCTTCCTGGCGCGCGGCCGGGTCGCCGTCAACTCCGGGATCCCCTTCGGGACGGGCGGCGCCGGGCACGTACGGCTCAATCTGGCCACCTCGCCCGAGGTCATCACGGAGGCGGTACGGCGGATGGCGGCGGCGCTGGTCTGAGCCTGGCGGGGCGCCCCTAGACTTCCGGCATGGACGACACCACCGGGACCGACATCGACCGGCTCGGCGCCGGCAAGTACCTGCTCGTCACGAGCTACCGCAAGGACGGCACCCCCGTCCCCACCCCGGTGTGGGTGGTGCGGGACGGGGACACGCTCGGCGTCTGGACGGCCGCCGACACCTGGAAGGTGAAGCGGATCCGCCGCCGCGCCGACGTCCGGGTCGGCCCCTGCGATCTGCGCGGACGGCCGACCGGCGACCCGGTCCAGGCCACCGCCGAGATCGCCGACGCGGCCACCACCGCCCGCTATCGCGAGCTCATCGTCCGCAAATACGGCATCACCGGCCGCCTCACGCTGCTCGGCAGCAGGCTGCGGCGCGGCCTCGACGGCACCGTCGGCATCCGGGTGACCCTGACGCCCTGAGGAGGCCGCGACCTCCCCAGGGCGCTCCCGGTCACGAGGCGTCCAGCACCGTTCCGCTCAGCACCAGACCGCCCGGCAGCGGCTGACCGAGTGCGGGGCGTAACAGAGGAACAGCGCGAGCGGGCGCGGGCCGGAGACCCCGGTGGGCGCGACCACCACCGCACGCATCTCGACCGGGACGGAGAACCCGGGCAGGCCCACCGACTTGAGCCGGTACGAGCCGGTGGTCGTGCGGTAGCGGCCGGGCTTGCCGGGTCCACCGGGCCGGCGGGCAGCGGAGCGGGGGGCCGCGCGGCCGCGCCCGTCGCCGAGGTGGCGGACCGGGTGCCCAACCGCCGTCCCTCCGACCAGAACCTGAAGGCGTTTCAGCTCACCGGTTCGGGCTCCTTCGAGGCCGAGCCGGAAGGTGTGCCCGTCCCGTTCCGGCTTCGGTGCCCCCAACAGCCGTCGTCCGCACGGAATTCCACCCGCGCGTCGCCCATCGGCACCCGTCTGCCGGACCGCCACACCAGCTCGGGCGCCGAGCGCCCGTCGTCGATGCGCCGGCCCGGCGGCAGGTTCCCGCCGGACTCCGCGGCCACGGGGGCCGGTTGGGCGTGTGCCGTGGTGCCGGACACACCTCCCGCGAGCGCGAGCACCGCGGCCGCGGTGACCCATCTGCGCCGGGTACGGACCAATGTTCCCTTCTCAGAAGGCGAGTACGGGCGCCCCGGCCGTCCCGAGGAGCCCCCTCGCCCCCGGAGGACGGGGCGGAGAGTCTGTGGGTTGCCTGTGAAGGAAAGGGGATTGGTTACTCGACGCCGGGCGGTACGACCGTGGCGTGGTGGTAGTACATCCGCCAGCCGCTCGCCTCGTCGCGCCTGCGCCAGAGGGAACTGTGCCGGGAGCGGCGGTCGCCGAGCCCGGCCTCGAAGGTCACATGCACCAGCCCCGGAGCGAGTACGACGCCGGTCATGCCGGAGGGCTCGTACCGCGGGCCGTCCTTCGACGCGCCGGTCCTGTCCGGCAGTTCGCCCAGTGACTGCTCGTAGGTGTACCGGCGGCCGGACGCGCCGACCTCCACGAACTCCGGGTCGAGCAGCTCACCGGCCAGTTCCCGTGAGGCGCGCACCTCGGGGTCCATGAGCCGCAGCTCGCCGGCGATCGCCGCTGCCACCTGGGCCGGTTCATCGCTCAGGGACGCATACTCGCCCAGGCCACCGGCTGCCGCGCAACCGGGTTTCCGACCGTCAGCTCCAGGCCCGGTACGGCTCGTCGAGCAGTTGGAAGACCGGCTCGCCCCGCACCGGGTCCTTGGCCGTGGAGAGCTTGACCCGGTCGCCGCTGTGAATGCCGATCGGCGGGCCCATGACCCGGCCCCGTACGACGAACCCCTCGGCCATCTCGATCAGGGACACATTGCGCGCGGCGGGCGTGTTGCGGTGCACCACCGTGGAGTGGCGGACCGTGCCCGTGCCCTCGCTGCGCTCCGTGCGCAACTCGCTGCCCTGGCACACCGGACACAGCAGCCGGTGGTACATCGCGGTGCCGCACCAGGTGCAGCGCTGGAAGTCGATGGCGTCCTTGTGGTGGTCCGCGGGTGCGGGGGCGAGAACGCTCGTCGCGAATCCGACCGCCGACTGCGCCGCGCTCGCTGAGTGGTGGTACACGCTGGTCAACTCCCTGCGCTCGCCCGGAATCCCGAATCCCGCGTGCCCGGACCCGCCCGCGCACGCATGTGCCCGGTTCGCCGTGCCACCGTGCACGCCGACAGCGTATGGCACTCAGTGACAGGCGTAAAGGCACTGCGTACCCCTAAATCGCGCCGATCTCCCGGACGGTCACCGGATTCCGTGGCGGTCAGGCACGGCCGAACGCGGTCTCGATCTCCTGCACCACCCGCCACAGTGGGGCGTCCCGCCGGGAGACGAGGACGACCACGTCGTCCGGGTGTTCCCCCGGCCCGCCGGACAGCGCGGCCGGCGCCCTGTCCGGAGCGGGGGCGGCGGCCGCGGTGCCGAACGCGGCCTGCACATACCCGAGGGCGTGGTCGACCGTCGCCGCCGCGTCGCCCTCGCCGTCCGAACGCAGCCAGGAACGGAGAGCGTTGTTGTGCGCCGCGACCACGGCGGCCGCGATCACGTCCGCCCGCAGCGCCCCGTCCGGGCGGCCGGCGTGACGGCCGCGCAGATACTCGGCCAGCGCGCGCTCGTACCGCCACACCACCGACAGCTCGTACGCGCGCAGCCCCGGGACCTGCTTGGTGAGCCGGTAGCGCTGCACCGAGAACGTGGGCTTCTCCGCGTACATCCGCAGCACCAGCCGCGCCGCGTCGCATACCCGACGCACCGGCTCGCACCCCGGGTCGCTCGCCGCCAGGAAGGCGGTCATGTCGGCCAGACAGCCCTCGTGGTCGGGGAAGACCACGTCCTCCTTGGACGGGAAGTAACGGAAGAACGAGCGCCGCCCGACCCCGGCCAGGGCAACGATGTCGTCGACGGTCGTCTGCTCGTAGCCGCGCTCCAGGAAGAGCTGGAAGGCCGCCGCGACCAGGGCGTCCCGCATGGGCGGCTTCGCGGACGGCGCCGTGCTGCTGGAGCTCATGAACGCGAACGTAGCATTCCGCCGGACTTCATGGCACTCAGTGCAGACTTAAGGGGGAACTGAGTGCACTCCTCTTCCGCGTGTCCTGCCTGTCCTGGCTCGGGCTGAACCGGTGGACCGGTCCTCCCGTATGTGTTCTCGGGGATCGCGGACACCCGTGCGCACGGGATGTGGAAGGAGAGCAGTGTGCCGACACCGCCCGACCCTGAACAGCCGCACCGCGGGCCGATCCTGGAACCGGTGCGGGTCCTGCGCCCCCGCCGACTCGACGCTCTCGCGGAGCTGATGCGCGAGATCCGGGAGGAGGCGGAGGCCGACGAGAAGGCGAGAGAGTCCGGGAAGCAGACGGGTCCGGCGGACTTCGAGGCCTTCGGCCAGGACCGGTGGCCCGGTGCCGGTACGGAGGACGAGACCCAGGAGCTGCCGCCGGTCACCGACGGACCGCCTACCGCGCCGCGTGGCGACGGTCGCGGCCATGACGCCCGCTCGTCACGCTCCTACGGCTTCGGCCCGGGACTGCGCCGGGCCGCCGTCCTGGTGGCCGTCGGCGCGGCCGCCCTGGCCGGTTTCGGCTGCGCCCTCCTGCTGCCCGGCCGCGAGGGCACCGCCGCGGCCGCCCAGCCCCCTACGTCCGCCACCACGGCACCGGCCACCACCCCACCGGCCTCGGACGCCTCCACCGACCCCGACGGCGCCGGCACCCTCCGCCAGGGCGACGCCGGCCCCGAGGTCGTCGACCTGGAGCAGCGCCTGCTGCGCGTCCCGGACGTCTACCGCGACGGCTCCACCGGCGGCACGTACGACGCCGCCCTCACCGCGGCCGTGGAACGCTTCCAGATCTGGTACGGCATCAGCGGCGACGAGCGCGGCGTCTACGGCGACGACACCCGCCGCGCCCTGGAGTCGCGCACCAGCACGTCGGCGGCTGACCGGTGACGGACGGACCGGTGACGGATCCCGCCGGCCGGTCCACCGAGCGCTTTCGAACGCCGGGTAATGGATCAGGAAAAAACCGGGTACATGCGATGAGCGGGCGTCACCATGGGCAGCCACCCGGCAGCCCCGTGCCGCCGCGCTCCCACCGTACGACCCCGAAGGCCATGCCGATGAACGGCTCCCGCATCCCGGGCCTGCTGGTGCCCGCCGTGTTCCTGCTGGCCCTGGTGGCGGGCCTGTTCTGGTACTGGCGGCACCGCGACGACGACTGACCGGTCCCGCTACTCCTCGTCCGTCAGCGGCACCCGGATGTCCAGCACGCAGACGTCGTCCCGCCGTTCGCCCTCCAGCATCACGGCGAGAAGCGCCTGCAGGGACCCGTCGGCGGTGCGGACGGCCTCGGCCAGGCGGGTCAGGCCCATGTCGATGTCCTCGCCGGGCAGCTCCACCAGGCCGTCGGTGTACAGGAGCAGCCGGTCGCCGGGTTCCAGCCGGAACTCGGCGGACTCGTAGACCGGGTTCGCCGAGGCGCCGAGCAGCATGCCGTCCGGGCGGTCGAGCCGGTGGACCTCACCCCCGCGCACGAGCAGGGGCGGCAGGTGACCGGCCTGGGCCCAGACGAGACGGCGCTCGGCGGGCTGGTAGCGGGCGAGGATGAGGGTCGCGGTGGACTGGCTGTCGCGCGAGTGCAGGAGCAGGAAGTTCAGCCGGGCGAGCGCACCGGTCAGCGAGGAGCCGGTGGTCACCATGCCCTTGGCGGTGAACCGGAGCTGGGCCATCGTCGCGATGGCGTCGACGCCGTGGCCCGCCACGTCGCCGACGACGAACAGCGCGGAGTCGTCGGGAAGTTCGATGGCGCTGAACCAGTCGCCGCCGACATGCACCCCCGCCTGCGCGGGCAGATAGGCGACCTCGACGCGCAGACCGCACAGGCGCACCGGCCCACTGGGAAGCGGCAGCAGCGCGTGCTGGAGCCGTGCGGCGAGCGCGCGTTCGGCCTCCAGGATGCCGCGCTGCATCAGGATCGCCCGCTCGCTGTCCACCAGGGCGAGTTCGGCGCTGCGCTGAGCGGTGAGGTCCTGCACGAAGCCATGCACCTCGACGACCATGCCGTCCGCGGTCACCGCCTCCGCGACGGCCCGCAGATGCCGTACCGCGTCCCCCGTCCTGATCCGGAACGGGACGTCGAACGAACCGCCGGTGCGGGCGAGGTCGGAGACCGCGTGGGCCAGCGCGTGGGCGTCCTCCGGCAGTACCAGGTCCGGCAGCAGGTCCAGCGCGACCGCTCCGCGTGCCGGGTCGCGGCCGAGGATGGTGTACACCTGGGGCGACCAGGTGACCTGATGGGTGAGCAGGTTCCAGTTCACCCAGCCGAGGTTGCCCAGCCGCTGCATGTCCGCCAGGCGCTGTTCCTGCAGCGCCTCCATGTCGTGCCGTAGCCAGGTCACCAGCAGCCCGTCGCCGAGCCGCGTGGCCCGCACCGAGTAGGCGGCCGTCACGGTCGTGCCCGCGACGACCTCCTCGTGCACGAACGGCTCACCCTCGTAGGGCTCTCCGTCGAGCGCCTTGAGATACCCCTGCCACAGCGACTCGCCGGCGACGGAGGGATAGCTCTCCAGGATGTGCGAGCCGACCAGCTCACGGCCGGTGCGGCCGAGGATGTCGACGGCGTTCGGGGCGGCGGCATCGATGCGGTAGTCCTCCACCTCCCCGACGGCGGTGCGCAGCGGGGTCAGCAGGACCGCCGCTCCCGGCAGCGCGTCCAGCACCGTCTGCACCGTCCGGGAGAAGCCCGAGGTCGCTGGTTCGGCCGGGGCGCCGAGGACGCTGAGCCGGCCTGCGCACAGCCGGGCGACGCCCCGCAGCAGCTCGCGGTCCGCGGGCCCGAAGACCGCGTCCTGCCGGCGCAGCACACCGAGGGTCACGCCGGTGGTGTCCCCGGTCGTGACCGGCAGCCAGGCCCGGGACAGCCAGCGCCCGGGCGTCTCCTCGATGAGCTGGTACTCCTGCCGGTCCTGGGGGAAGTGCTCCAGCCAGAGGGGCTCACGGGATGTGAGGGACTCCAGTGGAGCGATCCCGCTCAGCGGCGGCAGCCGGCGCCACTGGGCGGCGAGCGTCGCGTCGACGCCGGCGTACCCGATGAGTTCCAGTCCCTGGCTGGGCAGCCGCCGGTACAGCAGCACGGCGTCGGCGCCGACCCCGGGCGCCAGATGGTCGAGCAGCGCCCCGGCCAGCTCCTGCGGGGAACCGACGTGCACCAGGGCCTTGCCGAGGCGGCCGAGCGTCTCGGCGTTGCCGGGCGGGGCGAGCGTCTTCCGGGCGTCTTCCGGAGCGGGCGGCTCGGTGACGGGGGCCGTGGCCGGGGGCACGGTGGGCATCAGGGCGCCGAGGGTCAGCCAGCACTCCTCCAGCAGCGTGCGGTTCCCGGCCTGGGCCCGCTGCAGAAGCGCCTCGTACGCGGCGTCGGGGGAGCAGCCCGTGGTGGCCATCAGCGCGCCCTTAGCCCGCTCCACCACGGCTGAGGTGGCCACCTGGTCCCGCAGTCGGTCCAGCTCAGCGCGTTGCCTGGATACGACTTTGGCCAGGGCCGCCAGCTCGGCGACCGCACCAGTACCGACCGGTAGGGCTTGCTCGCTCGTCACGGATTGAGCATGGCACAGGAAAGCACCTCCGATCACACCGGTGCCGGATCGGTGAAGAATATGGCCATCTGTGAACCGAGCTGGTCAGCGGCCGGTGCTGTGCCCGACGAGCGCCTCGGTGACCGCGCGGACGCTGCGCGCGATGTGCTGGAGCTGCAGGACCTCCGCCGCGTACAGCTTGATCGTGTGCTCGATGACCGACTCCGGCAGGCCCAGCAGGGGCAGTTCGGCCCGCGCGGTCTGCAGCGCCGTGCGCGCCACCCGGATCTCGTGCTGGACCTGGATCTGCGCGTGCCGGGCGAGCAGGACGGGGTGACGGATCAGTGCCGGGTAGCTGGCGTAGCGGGCCGGCACCAGCTCGCGCAGCCACTTGGTGGCGGAGCGCTCCCAGCCGTAGCTGCCCGGCGTCTTGACCTGGCAGGGCCAGTCGGGACTGATGCGCGTGGTCGTCGTCAGGGTCATGATCATCGCTTCCGGGGGGCGGCGTCGGGAGGGGTGGTCGACGGATGTCTGGGCGGCTCCGGCCTAGGGGATGACCGGAGCCGCCACGGGCGAATCGCGCAGGCGATGCCCGTTCGAACACCCCGGGCGCCGACGCGGGTAGGAGACGGCGGCAGGGGATGTCCGTGCAGGGACCCCGGGCGCCGGCCGCCGGCACTGCGGGTGGTGCTGCGTGCGCATGGCGGTCCGTCGGCTTTCTCGGGGCGGGTGCGAGCGGTGCGTCCTCGGTGCGGAACATGCCCGGAGTGCGCCGGGGTGATCCGTGAGCAGTATTTATATATGCCGTCCGCTTGGCAAGACGTATGAAAACATTCATGCGCGATGTGCGGTGAATGGTCCTCTACGGGTCATGCGGAGGGAAGGAGGGGACCGCCGGCACCCCGGGTCCCGGGGTCAGTCCTTGAGGAAGAACTGGTGCTGCTCGGCGACCTGCTCGTACTCCTCCAGGCGCGCCTGGGTGCGCTCGGGGTCGGCGTCGGTCATGGCCTGGAGCAGTGCGGCGGCCATCAGACCGGGCGCCGCGTAGGTGTCGAAGACCAGGCGGGACCCGATGCCGGTGCTGAAGGTGACGTCGGCCTCATCGGCCAGCGCGCCCAGCGCCAGGTCCGTCACCAGGGCGACCCGCAGACCCGCGGTGCGCGCCACCCGGATCGCGGTCAGCGTCTCCTGCGCGTGCCGCGGCATACCGAACGCCAGCACCCAGGTGCCGCCCGCCTCGCGAGACTGCAGCAGCGCGTCGTAGGCCACGCTGCCGCTCCGGGTCACCAGCCGTACGTCGGGATGGATACGGCGGGCGGCGTAGGCGAAGTACTCCGCCAGCGAGACGGAGATGCGCAGGCCGAGCACGGTCAGCGGGGCCGACCGGGACAGCTCGCGGCCTATCCAGATCACCCGGTCGGGGTCGGCGAAGTCCCGGCGCAGGTTCTCCAGGTTCTCGATCTCGGCGTCGACGGCCGCCTGGAGCTCGTTGCTGTGGTGCTCGGTGGCGGCTCCGGTGCCGCCCGCCAGGGTGCGCAGCGCGATCGACTGGAGCCGCTCGCGCAGCGCGGGGTAACCGCTGAAGCCGACCGCGCCCGCGAACCGGGTCACCGACGGCTGGCTGACCCCGACCCGCTCGGCGAGGTCGGTGATCGAGAGAAAGGCCGCCTCGGTGATGTGGTCGATCAGGTACTGGGCGATGCGCCGCTGGCCGGGGGAGAGCCGGGGGCCGTCGAAGAGTTCGCGGAGCTGGGAGGTGGGCGCTGCCTCCGCTTCCGGTACGGTCTTGCCCGAGGTGATCGCGGATGCCTGTGCGCGAGCCTGCTGCGGCGATGGCACCGAAGCGCCTCCTTTGTCTCCCACGAGGACTCAACATAGCTCACGGCCCGTGGTGACCAGGGGTTGTGCGCAGCGCCGGACCGCCCCGGGAGCTGAAGGCAGAGCTTGCGCCTCGGTCCAGAGGCCCCCGGTGCTCAGCGTCGGTAGATCGTGATCGAGTGACCGACGTCATCGATCGGACGGCTGCTGTCGATCAGTTCGGCCAGTCCGCCGCGGGCCTTGGCGACCCACGAGTCCGAGACGACCAGCAGCCCGTGCACCGTGCCGAGCGGCACCTTGCGGGGATCGGCGGCATGGATGCCGTAGTACGACGGAACGCCGCTGCCCTTGTAGACCAGCCAGATCCGCTCGCCCGGGTACCGCTCTTTCAGCCGGTCGGCGAGACGGCCCAGGTCCTGGCCCCAGTCCACGTTGGAGTCGTGCAGCCGCAGATGGGTCCTGGCCGGACCGCCGAACGCCTCGTTGGAGTACGGCAGATACAGCGGGAACGTCCACAGCGAACTCACCGCGACGAACAGCACCAGCGCCCCGCTCACCGGCCGCGACCACCGCCACCGCAGCGCGAGCGCCGAGGCCCCGCCCACCGCCAGGAACATCGGCACGAACACCGCGTACCGCGTCCCGAAGTCCCGCGACCCGGTCATCGCGAAGGCCAGCAGCACGGCCGGCGGCAGCAGTACATACGGCGCGGCCGGCCGCAGCCGTCGTACCGACACCATCGCCGCCGCGCCGGCCGCCCACAGCGCGAGCATGCCGAGTGGGGTCTTCACCAGCAGGGCGGCCGGCAGGTAGTACCAGCGGGAGCCGGTGTACAGATGCCCGAACAGAAAGCCCTGCCAGGGCAGGTCCTCGAAGGCGAACTGCGCGCGCATGCCGTCCCGGTAGGCGCGCGGGAAGGGCATCAGGTCGACCATCAGCCCGCGCAGGCCGTGGGCGGCGGGCACGGGTTCGGCGGGCACGAAGCGCAGCCGCGGATCCACCGCGAGATAGGAGAGCCAGACCACCGCGACGGCCGTCACCGCCACCACAGCCGCCGCGGCCAGCACGCGCCGCGGTCGCTGCGGGCGCTCGTGCCAGACCGTGACCACCGCCAGTGCCACCAGCGCCGGGATCGCGGGCAGCGCGCTCATCTTCGTCGCGACCGACGCGCCCAGGGCGACCCCCGCGAGCGGGAGATACAGCCGGGGGCGGCGCCTGGCTCGCCACACCAGCCAGGCCGATGTCAGGACGAACCCGGCCGACGGGACGTCCAGCGTGGCCAGCGAGCCGTGCGCGATCAGGTCGGGGGAGAAGCAGTACAGGGCGAGCGCCAGGAGCCCGGCCGCGGTACCGAGGATCTCGCGGGCGAAGGCGAGGACGACCAGACCGAACAGCAGCGTCAGCGCGATCACCGGCAGCCGGGCCCACAGCATCAGCCGCCAGGGGTCGTTGCCCGACGCGTACAGCAGATGCCGGCCCACCTGACCCTGGCTGCCCTGGTACGACGGGTCGTAGTGCGGATCGGCGACCGCGATGCCGGCCATGACGGCCAGCTTGCCGAGCGGCGGGTGCTCGGGGTTGTAGCGCAGCCGGTGTTCGTGCAGATAGTCGGTGGCCGTGGCGACGTACACCGGCTCGTCGACGGTCGGAGTCTGCTGGACGGCCGTGGTCACCATCGCCACCGCCATCTGGGCCAGCAGCAGCGCCGCCAGGAGCGGTACCAGCCACCGGCGGCGGGCGCGCAGGGCGGCCCGCAGCCGGGCCACGGTGGGGGGCCGGAGGGCGGGTCCGCGGGCGTCGAGTGGTCTGGGACCGAGGACCGAGTGCCGTTCTTGCGCCATCATCCGCCCCGCGGGGACGCCGGGCCCGCGGTGACGGGAGCGATCAAGGGCCGCATCATGGCCCTACTGTCGCATCGCTCCCGCCACCGTGCGCGTCACCGCTTCACGAGTCGTACCGACAGACCGTCTGCCGTGTACACGGGTACGGCCCGCAGCGTGGCGGAGTTCAGCTCCACCGTGTCGAACTGGCCGCGCAGCCGGGGTACGTCGATCACCGCGAGGGTGCTGCCCGCGGCCGGCGGGCGCTCGGTGTCGAGGTTCAGGGACAGTGTGGTGCCCTTGCCGAGGACGGCGAGGTGCCTGACCCGCAGCGGCGCCCTGCGGCCCTTGCCGAGGGTGACCTCCAGGGTGCCCGCGTCCTGCGTGTACGTGTCGCGCACGAACACCTGCTCCGTCACCCGCAGGGTGCCGGCCGTGACGCGGACGTCGCCGTGGCCCAGCGCGTCGTCCGAACCGGCGACCAGGGTGCCCGCCGCCAGCACGGTGCCGCCCCGGTAGCGGTTGCGGCCGGTCAGCGTCAGCGTGCCGGTGCCCTTCTTGGTCACACCGCCGCGGCCGTCGATGTCGTTGCGCCAGCTGTCGGCCGCGGCGAAGCCGCCGGCCGCCGCGTCCAGGGTGACCGTGACGTCCGAGCCGAAGGCGCCGTAACCGTCGGCGCAGGATGTCCGCGCGCAGCACGGTACCGGTGTTCCAGGCGGAACCGGTCTTCCATATCTGCGCGAAGCCGCCGAGGATGCGGACCACCGCGTTGGTGTCGGCGGTGAGGTTGGTGATGATGTTCGTCTTGTAGTCGTCGACGAACGCGGCGGCCGTGGTCGCGGCCTTGGCGTCCGCGGCGGCGAGCCAGGTGGCGAACGTCGGGGCCGCCAGCACACCCGCCGACGCGCCGAGCGAGGTCTTCAGAAATCCCCGTCGGCCGACGGCGAGTCCACGGGCCGGTGAGGAGGTGCGGTGCCCGGCAGATGACGGCATGGGTGTGCCTCTCGTGAGGTCTACGGCGCGGCGGCCGGAGGGGAGTTCGCACGAACACCCGGTGCGCCCGATGTGCGTGAGCGTGTCGGTTCGCGTGGGAAAAGTGTTGAACGAGCGAAGTTCTAAGCCGGGCCCGCGTCCCAGCGGTCATGGTCCGACGACCGTCACATGGCCCGGAGTTGAACGGCAGCCCGGTGGTTCACCGGAAGAACGAACCGGGACCTGCGTGTTCGCAGTGTCGAACGGCCCGTGGTCCACACGCGGGGAACGGAACGGGCCGCGGACAGTTTTCTCACAGGATCGAACGCGCCAGCGCCACCGCCCCCTCGACCGGAGGCAGACGCAGCGGCCGTGGCCGCGCGCCCGGCAGGGCCTTCGCGAGCGCGGCGGCGAAGGCGTCGTACAGGCGCGGTTGGGAGAGGATCGTGCCGCCCGCGACCACCACGTCGTCCACGGCGAGACCGCGGGCGGCGAGCCGTAGTACGAGGCCGGCGAGCGCGCGGCCGCCGTCGGCTATCACTTCCTCGGCGAGGACGGAGCCCGCGTCGGCCGCCGCGAAGAGCACCGGGGCGTGCCGGCCCCACTCCGCGGAGACGTCGGAGGCACCCTCCAACGCGGCGCCGAGTGCGGGTACTTCGGCCACGCCGAAGGCGGCGGTCAGACCCGTCGCGAGCGAGTCGGGTGCCTCGCCGCGGTCGTGCGCGGCCCAGACGGCACGCGCCGCCTCGCGGACCAGCCCGGCCGCGCCGCCCTCGTCACCGAGGACCGCGCCCCAGCCGCCTACCTGTACGGGGCTGCCGTCGGCGTGCCGTCCGACGGCCACCGAACCGGTGCCGGCGACCAGGCCCACGCCCTTGGCCAGGCCCGCGGCGGGGACGAGGAGTTCGGCGTCGCCCACGACGAGGACGGGGATCTGGTGGAAGTCCCGCAGCGCGGCGGTGATCCCGGCGCACTGGCGGGGGGTCTCACAGGCGTGGCCGCCGACGGCGAGGGCGGCGGGGCGGGCGCCGGCCGGCAGGACCTCATGGACCAGGGCGGTCAGCCAGTGGGCGGCGGCGGCCGGGTCGTGCGGCCGCCAGCCGCTGCTCGAACGGACGCGATCGGCGACCATGTCCGCGCCGGCGAGCGCGCGGAGATGGGTCTTGGTGCCGCCCACGTCGACACCGACCACGAGCGGAGTAGAAGGAGCGTCCTGCACGGATCCTCTTTCGTCGTCTGGGCGAAGAGCGCCGAAGAGCATGGCACTGTGCCGCGACGGCGGGCGAACCGTTCCTGGCCGAACAGGAGTTGAGCGCATCGGGAAACCCCGGGACGGGCTTCTTTCGGAGCACGGCAGGCGAGTACCGTGTACTTCGTTAGGAAGTTAACTAACGAAGTAGAGTGCGTCAAGAGTTGTCGCGCAGGCGATCAACGGGACACCGCCGTCGGCGGGACCGCGCGGCACGAGGGCATCGCATCGCCGCATCCCGCCACCCGGGGAGCGCGGCCCCTGACCCATGGGGGAACTGTGGAACACGTCGTGACTGAAGCCCCCCGCCTCACCGAGAGCGCCGGCGCGGTCTTCGCCGTGCTGGCCCAGGCCGGCAGCGCCACCCGGCCGCAGCTCGCGAGCCTCGCGGGCCTGTCCAAGCCGACGGTCTCCGCCGCCGTCGCGGAACTGGAGGGCGCACGGCTGGCCGCCTGCTCGGGCACCACGTCCAGCGGCACCGGCCGCTCCGCCGCCGTCTACGGGCTCGGGCCCGCCTCCGGATCCGTCCTCGCCGTCGACCTCGGCCCGGCCCGCACCCGGGTGCGCGGCTGCGCCCTGGACGGCACCCTGCTCGCCGAGGCGACCACCCCGCGCATCCGGGCCGTCGACGCGGTCCGTGAGGCGCTGGCCGCGCTGCCGGCCGGCGCCCCGCTGCGGGCCATCGTCGTCGCCGTCGGCGATGTCACCGCGCCCGACCGCACGGGCACCGGGATGCGCCCCGCGACCGCCAAGGCCGGGCCCGTCTTCGACGCGGTGTCCGTCGCCCTGCCGCTGGGTGTCCCGGTCCACCTGGAGAACAACGTCAACTGCGCCGCCCTCGCCGAGCTGCACGAGGGCGCCGCCCGCGGCCGCCGTACCTTCGGCTATCTGCGGATCGGCGTCGGTGTCGGTCTCGGCATCGTCATCGGCGGGCAGGTGCTGCGCGGGGCGAACGGGGCGGCCGGTGAGCTGGCCCGGCTGCCGTATCCGTGGGACGAGGACCGGGAGCCGCGTCAGGAGGCCCTGGAGGCGTATGTCGGCTCGCAGGCCCTCCTGTGCCGGGCCGCCCGGGCCTGGCGGGCCGCCGACGGCCCGCGGCCCCGTAGCGCCGAGCGGCTCTTCGCGCTGGCCGCCGAGGGCCGGCAGCCCGCCCGTGCGCTGGTCGCCCGGCACGCCGCCGACGTGGGCCGGCTGGCGGCCGCCGTGGCCGCCGTGCTGGACCCGGGGCTGATCGTCCTCGGCGGCAGCACCGGCGCGGATCCCCAGCTCCTGCCCGGAGTGCGGGCCGAACTGGGCCGGCTGAGCTGGCCCACCGAGGTGGTCAGCAGCCAGATCGGGGAGCTCGGTACCGTTGTCGGCGCCGCCCGGCTCGCCGTGGCCAGGGGAGTCCAAAACGTGACCGAAGGCGCGCAGGCGAAGGATTGACGGCTTCCAACTCGGTCTGCCAATGTCCGGACAAGCGCTTTCTAAGTCGGCCGGGACGCCGGCTTGGGGTGAGCCTCCCAGCCCGTACACGACGTACGGCAACAGCACGAGGGCGTGCCCGTGCGGTGACGGCCAGGACGGCCGGGGATCTCACCCCGCGTGGACGATGCGGCCGGGCGAGACCGCGCCCCCGGAAAGCGACTCCTCCTTCAAAATGCACCCGTGCCGCCTCAGTCGGCGCCGTGCTCCGTCCCGACGACGAAATGGGATCGAAGATGACCACTGTGGGTGTGCGGCGCTCCCGCCGACTCGGCCGCGGCGGTATGCGCCGCCTGGTTCCCCTCGCTGCCGTGACCACGGCAGGTGCCCTGCTGCTCTCCGCCTGCGGGTCGGGATCCGGCTCGGGCGGGAACTCCAAGTCGCTGACGTTCTGGATTTCCACGGTTCCGGGACAGGACGCGGGCTGGAAGAAGCTGGTGGCGCAGTACAAGAAGGAAGCCGGCGTCTCCGTCAAGCTCGTCAACATCCCCTACGACGGCTACACCACGAAGCTGCACAACGCCGCGCAGGCGAACTCTCTGCCCGACGTGGCGTCCGTGCCGGCGCTGGACCCGATCTGGTCGAGCAAGCTGATCGACCTCAGCTCCATCGCCAACAACAAGAGCAACAACATCAACGCCAACTTCCTCGCCAAGGACTCGTCCGGGAAGGTGCTGTCCATCCCTTCGGACGTCACCGCGTCCGGCCTGTTCATCAACGAGACGCTGTTCAAGAAGGCCGGCGTCTCCTTCCCGACCTCGCCCTCGAAGACCTGGACCTGGACCGACTTCATCAAGGCGGCGGACAAGGTCCGGGAGAAGACCGGCGCCAAGTACTCCCTGACGTTCGACCAGTCGCCGTCCCGGCTGCGCGCCATGGTGTACGAGCTCGGCGGGACGTACGTCCACGCGGACTCCTCCGGCAAGTTCTCGGTGGACGCGGCGACCAAGAAGGCCGTGAACTACTTCGTCGGGCTGAACGACGACAAGACCATGCCGAAGTCGGTGTGGACCAGCGGCGCCGACCCGTCGGCCATGTTCCAGAGCGGTGACGTGGTCGCCTACTGGTCCGGCGTGTGGCAGGTTCCCGCCTTCGCGGAGAGCATCAAGAAGTTCGACTGGGCGAGCGTCCCGACTCCCGCCGAGCCGGTGCAGGCCAGCGACGTCAACAGCGGCGGCATGACGGTGGGCTTCAACAACAACGGCGCCGCGGCCACCGCCGCGACGAAGTTCCTGTCCTGGCTGTACGAGCCGGACCACTACAGCGAGCTGTGTGAGACGTCCGGGTTCCTGCCGGTCGAGAGCGGTCTGAACCCGAAGTACCCCTTCACATCCGAGGCGGCGCAGGCGGCGTTCAAGCTGTACAACGAGGAGATCCCGCTCTACGCCCCCATCTCCGGCTACTTCAACACCGCGCAGACGAACTGGGTGCTGAAGGGCAAGAGCCTCACCACCGACCCGACCAAGACGGAGATCGGCAAGGCGATCAACGGCCAGCAGTCGGCCGACAAGGCCCTGGACAACATCGTGGCCGGCTACAACCAGCAGGTCGGCGGCGGATCGTAGGCCACAGAGCCGGGCGGCGGTGTGTCCACCCCGCCGCCCGGCCTTGGGCGCCCACGTGATGCCGGGCTCATGGCGTGAGCCCACAGCAATCCATTCCACCAGCACGGAGTCAGGAAGATGACAAAACGCGCCTCGGACGTGTCCGGGAGCCCGCCCAGGCGACGCAGCACCTACACCATCGCGCCGCTCGTCCTCATCGCGGCCAATGTCGTGCTCTTCTCGCTGTTCTTCGTCTGGCCGGCGGTGATCGGGCTCGTCTACTCCTTCACGAACTACACGGGTGTAGGGCCGTTCCAGTTCGTCGGACTGGACAACTACCAGAACCTGTTCGGGGACTCCACCTTCTACGAGGCCCTGACCCGGACGCTGCTGTACACCGTGCTCGTCGTTCCGCTGAACTTCGTGCTCTCGCTGCTCATCGCCAACCTGCTGGTGAGCAAGCAGGCCAAGGGCAAGTCGGTCGCCCGTGTCGTCTTCTTCGTCCCGTGGCTCATCTCGCCCATCGTCGTAGGTGTCCTGTGGCGGTGGCTGTTCGGTGAGAACTTCGGACTGATCAACTACGTCATCGAGAAGCTCGGCGGGGACGCGATCGCGTGGCAGTCGAACGCGGACCTGTCGCTGGGCGTGGTGGTGATGGCGGGCGCCTGGTGGGGAACGGCCTTCTCGATGCTGTTGTTCATCGCGGCGATCAAGAACGTGCCCATCTCGTACTACGAGGCGGCCTCGCTCGACGGCGCGGGCCCCTGGCGCCAGTTCGTCAGCATCACACTGCCGAGCATCGCGCCCACCTCCTTCATCGTGATCCTGCTCAACACGATCAACGCGATGAAGGAATACCCGCTCTTCCTCTCCCTCAACAACGGCGGACCGGGAACGTCGAACAACCTGCTCGTCCAGTACATCTACCAGACCGGCTTCAACCGGGGCCAGATCGGCTACGCGAGCGCCGCGTCATTCGTACTCATGCTCATCCTGATGGCCGTCGCGATCATCCAGCTGATCGTCAACCGACGGGTGGAGAACCGATGACAACCACAGATACGCCGCGTCCGGTCGACGCCGATTCCGTACGGGCCCTTTCCAAGAGGCGGCCCCGCAGCGGGGGCGGCCGTGGGCTTCGGAGCGCGGTGCCCGCGACGACACTGCTGTGGGTCCTGGCGGTCCTCTACGGGCTGCCGGTGCTGTGGTTCGTCCTCAGCTCCTTCAAACCTGCGGGAGACCTGTTCTCCCTTCCGCTGACGGTGTTTCCGCACCACCCCACCCTGTCGGGTTATTCGCAAGCCTGGCGCAGTGCCAACTTCTCCCAGTACTTCGTCAACACGACCATCGTGTGCGTGATCACGACGATCCTCACGGTGGGAGCCAGCTGCTGCACCGGGTACGCGCTGGCCAAGTACGACAACAAGTGGCTCAAGGTCTTCTTCATCTGCATCCTGGCCACCACGATGCTGCCGTCCGAGGTCATGCTCGCCCCGGAGTTCCTCGTGGTGCGCGACCTCGGCCTCTACAACTCGTTCGGCGGCATCATCCTCCCGGCCGTGCTCACCGCGACCGGATGCTTCATGTTCCGGCAGTTCTTCCTGACGGTCCCCGACGAGCTCGTCGAGGCCGCGCGCATCGACGGCGCGCGTGAGCTGTCGATCTTCCTGAGGATCATGGTGCCGATCTCCCGGCCCATCATGCTGACACTCGCCATCCTGTCGTTCCAGTGGCGGTGGAACGACTACATCTGGCCGCTTCTGATGCTCAACGACCCCGACAAGTTCACCGTGCAGATCGGCATCCAGAGCCTCGTCGGGGCGCAGAACATCAACTGGTCGGTGCTGCTCGGGGGATCGGTCATCTCCATGATCCCGCTGATCCTCGTCTTCCTGGTGTTCCAGCGTTACGTCATGAACGCCGACATCAACGCCGGACTGAAGGACTGACGGTGCCCACTCCGCTCGACCACGAGTTCGTCCGCGCGGTGGCCCGCGCCGCCGACCGGCTGGCCGCTCCGCTGGCGGCCGGCCCCGACGAGGAACCCGCCGGTGTGCCGCACCGTGCTCTGGCGCGCCGGGTGAAGACTCTGGTCGCGGCATACCGTTCCCCCAACTCGGCACTGCACGGCAGCAGGCAGGCCACCGCCGCCACGATGACCCACCTCCGTGCCCTGCGGGTCGCGCAGACAACCACAGGCCTCTTCGCCGGCGGCGACAACGTGCAGTCACCGCCGGACTCCGCTTTCACCGTCAACGACGTGTGCGACGCGCACGTCCTCGCCGCCGGCGCGGGGCCGGAACTGCGCGACGTCACGGCCGCGCTCGCCGAGATCGCCGGCGCCGCCACCGGCAGTCTCCTGACCGGTGGGGTGCACACCCCGAACCACCGCTGGGAACTGTGCGCGGCGCTGGCCCGGCTGCACCGGTCGTTCCCGGACGACCGGCTGCTCGACCGCATCGAGGAGTGGCTCTCCGAGGGAGTCGACATCGACGCGGAGGGCCTGTACTCGGAACGGAGCGCCAACTACGCGGCCCATGTGTCCAACCCTTCGTTGCTGCTGCTGGCCGACGTCCTCGGCCGCGCCGACCTGCTGGACGCCGTCGAACGCAATCTCGCCACCACCCTGGACCTCATCAGGCCGGACGGCACGGTGGAGACCGTCCACTCGCGACGGCAGGACCAGAACCACCCGTTCCCGCTGGCGCCCTACCTGCCGCACTACCGGCTGCTCGCCATCCGCACCGGCCGTGGCGACTTCAGCCGGGCGGCGCGTCTGGCGGAGGCCGGCGGCATCGACGACCCCGACCTGCTCGCCGAGACCCTCCTCACCCCGGACCTGTGCCGCGCCCTGCCGGCGCCGGCCGCGGTGACACTTCCGCGTGACCGGTACATCACCACCGCGCGCCTCGCCACACGCACCTCGGCCATCGCGCAGACGGTGGTGTACGGCGGCTCCGACGTGCCCGAGTACCGGTGCATCCGCTCGGGCCTCGCCTGCAATCCCACCTTCCTGCGCCTGTTCGCCGGCGACGCCGTCCTCGACGCGGTCCGTCTCTCGCGGGGTTTCTTCGACCTGGGCCCGTTCCGCGCCGCCGGCATGCAACGGCTCGCCGACAACCGGTACCTGCTCACCGAATCCCTCACGGCCGCCTACTACCAGCCGCTCCCGACGGACCGGAGGCGGGCCGACGGCGCCTACCGGATGGCGGACGAGGGGCGCTTTTCGGCCGCGATGGCCTTCCCGGACCGGCCTCGGGACGAGGTCTCACACACGACCCGCGTCGAGGTGGACCTGAGGGAAGACAGTGCCGACCTGCGGATCGACATCAGCGGACCACGGGTGCCCTGGGCCCTCGAACTGACCTTCCGGCCGGGGGGCGTGCCAGAGGGCGCCGTACCGATCGGCGACGGACGCTGGTGCCTGACGACCGGGCCGATGACGTACCGGGCCGGTGACGACGAGATCCGGGTCGAGGTCGACGTCGAGGCAGGCGAACCGCTCGCCGGGCCGGACCGGAGCGACGTACTACGGTACGACCCGGGGCAGGACTACACCGTGGGGGGCGGCACCGACGCGACAACCGGGAACCGCGTCTACATCGGTGGACTCGGCCCTCACACACTGAGCGTCACACTGCGCGCCCGCCACCCCGCACCCGTCTTCTGACCCGACGACCCACGCCATGGCCACCTCCGGCATGAAGGGCTGATCCAGCCGTGCACCGCCTCCACCAGCGCGGCCCGCTGCACGACACCCCCACGCCGACGACGGCACCGAGGCGTTCACGGCCGTCATCAAGGGCGAGGACGCCCACGGCGATCCCGGACTCGCCCTCACCGGCCGCTAGGGTCGGCGGCTGCCCGCGTCGTACGGCGCGGGCAGCGCCGCCTCGGGCACCACCAGGTCCGCCCGGGCCCGGGTCGCCGCGACCAGGTCGGCGTTGCGCTGGTCGGTGCCCGCCACCCAGGCCACCGCCTGCTCGTGTCCCTTGCCGAACTCCTCGTGCCGGGCGACCAGCCGCCGTACCCGCTCGGCCTCGTCCGTCTCGCAGAACCACACCTCGTCCAGGGCCGGCCGCACCCGCGCCCACAGACCGTCCGCCAGCAGCAGGTAGTTGCCCTCCGTCACCACCAGCCGGGCCGTCGGCAGCACCGGGATCGCGCCCGCCAGCGGCTGCTCCAGCACCCGCTCGAAGCCCGGCGCGTACACCACCTCGTCGGTGTCCTCGCGCAGCCGCCGCAGCAGCGCCGCGTACCCGCCCGCGTCGAAGGTCGCGGGCGCGCCCTTGCGGTCCCTGAGGCCCAGCCGCTCCAGTTCGACGTCGGCCAGATGGAAGCCGTCCATGGGCACGTGCGCCACCCAGGGATCGCCGGTGCCGTTCAGCTCCCGTACCAGGTGTTCGGCGAGGGTGCTCTTGCCGGCGCCGGGGCTGCCCGCGATGCCGAGGAGCGCACGCGGACCGCGTCCGGTGAGTGAACGGGCGCGGTCGAGGAGGTCGTCGAAAGTCAGCGGCACGCAAAAAGTGTGACACCGGGCCCGGGATGTGGCGTACGCCACCCCCTCGAAGCCGCCAGGTGGGGAAGATGCCGGACATGACTGCACTCGGTCTGCCCGACACCATTCAGGCCTGTCTCTTCGATCTCGACGGGGTCGTCACCAAAACGGCCGTCGTGCACGCGGCCGCCTGGAAGGAGACCTTCGACGCCTTCCTGCGCGGCCACGACGGGGAGCGGCCCTTCGACGCGGTCGCCGACTACGACGAGTACGTCGACGGACGCCCGCGCGCCGACGGGGTCCGCGCCTTCCTCGACTCCCGTGGCATCCGTCTGCCGGAGGGCATCCCGGACGACCCACCGGACGCGCAGACCGTGCACGGCCTCGGCAACCGCAAGAACGAACTGCTCCTGGAGAAGATCCGCACCGACGGCGTCGAGGCCTACGACGGCACCCTGCGCTACCTGGAGGCGGTCCGCGCGCGGGGACTGCGCACGGCGATCGTCTCCTCCAGCGCCAACTGCCGTGACGTGCTGCGCTCGATCGGCGCCGAGCACTTCTTCGACGTCCGTATCGACGGTGTCGTGGCCGCCGAACGCCAACTGCCCGGCAAACCGCACCCGGACACCTTCCTGGCCGCCGCCCGCGACCTCGGCGTCGAGCCCGCCCACGCCGCCGTCTTCGAGGACGCCCTGGCCGGGATGGACGCGGGTCGCGCGGGCCGTTTCGGGTACGTCGTCGGCGTGGACCGCGTCGGGCAGACGGACGCCCTGTACGCACACGGCGCGGACACCGTCGTGAAGGACCTCGCCGAGCTGGGAGGCAAGGAGTGATCACCCAACGGTCGTACGCCGTGGAACCCTGGGCGGTCCGCGAGACCGAGCTCAACCTCGACGTGCTCGCGCAGAGCGAGTCGGTGTTCGCGCTGTCCAACGGGCACGTCGGCTGGCGCGGCAACCTCGACGAGGGCGAACCGCACGGCCTGCCCGGCAGCTACCTCAACGGCGTGCACGAGGTGCACCCGCTGCCGTACGCCGAGGCCGGCTACGGCTACCCCGAGTCCGGGCAGACCGTCATCAACATCACCAACGGCAAGATCCTGCGGCTGCTGGTCGACGACGAGCCCTTCGACCTGCGCTACGGCCGGCTCGTCGCCCATGAGCGGCTGCTGGACCTGCGCCGCGGCGTCCTGGAGCGGACCTGCGAGTGGACCTCGCCCGCCGGGTCGACGGTGCGGGTGCGCTCGACCCGGCTGGTGTCGCTGACCCAGCGGGCGGTGGCCGCCGTCGCCTACGAGGTGGAGGCCGTCGACCGGCGCTGCCGGATCGTGGTCCAGTCCGAGCTGGTCGCCAACGAGCAACTGCCCGGGGCGAACGGCGACCCGCGCGCCGCGGTGGCGCTGGCGTCACCGCTGGAGCAGGAGGACGACTTCGCCTCCGGGCACCGGCTGCGCCTCGTGCACCGCACCCGGCGCAGCGGCCTGCGGGTCGCGGTCGCCGCCGACCACACGGTCTCCGGTCCCGAGGGGACCACGACACGGGCCGAGAGCGACATCGACGTCGCCCGGCTGACCGTCACCTCCGTGCTGGAGCCGGGACAGCGGCTGCGGGTGGAGAAGTTCGTCACCCACGGCTGGTCCGGGGTGCGGTCGCTGCCCGCCATGGCCGACCAGGTGGACGCGGCCCTGGCCGCCGCCGCGCACGAGGGCTGGCCGGGGCTCGCCGACGAACAGCGCGGCTACCTGGACGACTACTGGTCGCGCGCCGACGTGGAGGTGGACGGCGACGAGGAGGTCCAGCAGGCCGTCCGCTTCGCCCTCTTCCATGTGCTGCAGGCAGGGGCCCGCGCCGAACAGCGCGCGATACCCGCCAAGGGCCTGACCGGCTCCGGATACGACGGGCACGCGTTCTGGGACACCGAGATGTTCGTGCTGCCCGTCCTCACCCACACCGCCCCCGACGCCGTCGCCGAGGCGCTGCGCTGGCGCTACAACACCCTGCCCGCGGCCCGCGAACGCGCCGCCCAACTGGGCCTGGACGGCGCCGCGTTCCCCTGGCGGACCATCGCGGGCTCGGAGGGCTCGGCCTACTGGCCGGCCGGCACCGCGGCCTTCCATGTCAACGCCGACGTCGCCGACGCGGTGGTCCGCTATGTCGCCGCCACCGGCGACACGGAGTTCGAACGGGACACCGGTGTCGAGCTGCTCGTGGAGACCGCCCGCCTGTGGCGCTCGCTCGGCCACCACGACAGCCGCGGCGCCTTCCACATCGACGGCGTCACCGGCCCGGACGAGTACAGCGCGGTCGCCGACGACAACACGTACACCAATCTGATGGCCCGGGCGAACCTGCTGGCCGCCGCCGACGCGGTCGAACGCCACCCGCGCCAGGCGGCGCGGCTCGGCGTCGACGCGGAGGAGAGCGCCGCCTGGCGGGACGCCGCCGACTCCGTGCACATCCCCTACAACCACGAACTCGGCGTCCACGAACAGCACGCCGGCTTCACCCGCTACCAGCGCTGGGACTTCGCGAACACCCGCCGCGAGCAGTACCCGCTGCTGCTGAACTTCCCCTACTTCGACCTCTACCGCAAGCAGGTCGTCAAACAGGCCGACCTGGTGTTGGCGATGTACACCTGCGGGGCGTTCTTCGACGAGGAGCACATCGCCCGCAACTTCGCCTACTACGAGCCGCTGACCGTGCGCGACTCGTCCCTGTCCGCCTGCTGCCAGGCCGTCGTCGCCGCCCAGGCCGGGCATCTGACGCTCGCCCACGCCTACACGGCCGAGGCCGCGCTGATGGACCTCGACGACCTGGAGCACAACACCCGCGACGGCCTGCACATCGCCTCACTCGCCGGCACCTGGATGGCGCTGGTGGCCGGCTTCGGCGGGATGCGCCACTACGACGACGGGGCCCGGTTCACGCCCCGGCTGCCGGAGCGGCTGCGCCGGCTGGCCTTCAACCTGCAACTCCGGGGCAGCAGACTGCGCGTGGAGATCGGCGCCGACAAGGCGACCTACAGCCTTCTCGACGGCCCGCCGCTCACCGTCCACCACCATGGCGAGGCCGTCACCGTCAGCACGGACAGCCCCGCAGTGCGGGCGGTGCCGCCGGTCCGTCCGGGCCCTTCCCCGCAGCAGCCGCTCCACCGTGCACCGAGCAGGCCCGCCTGATCTATGTCAGCGCGGTGAACAGCAGTCCGACCAGATCGTCCGTCGCGTCCGCCGCGAACAGAGCCGCCAGCGCGCCCAGCGCGAGAACGGCTCCCGCGGCGGGCCACAGCCGCGGGGGAGGTGTGGTCTGCAGGGCGGCGATCCGGCGGGTGACCGCGCGGTCCGTGAAGTGCAGGGCGCACGCCGGACGGGCCCGGCCCGCGCTGAGCGCCGCGCGGGCCAGCGCCCGGACGGTGGTCCCGCGGTCCCCGACCTCGGTCGCCGCCTGCTCGTCCGCCCACCGCTCCACCAGGAAGATCACGGCCGCACGGACCGGGCCGAGCAGCGGGTTGGCGGCCGCGGCGAGAGTCGCCGCCGTCACCACACGGCCGTGCCGGTGCGTCAGATGGGCCCGCTCATGGGCCAGCAGCACCCGCCGCTCATCCGGCGTCAGCGCGCCCAGCATCGCCGAGGTGACCAGGATCCGGCCCGGCCGGCCCGGGATCGCGAACGCCTGCGGCACCTCGGAGGCGGCCACCACCAGTTCGGTGTCCTTCGGATGCCCCTCGCACAGCCGCCGCAGCGCCCGCCGGGTCCGGCACTCGGCGCGCACCGCCCGCTGCACCCGCCACACCACCAGGGCCAGCGTGAGGAAGGCGGCCACACCGATCAGCTCGGGCACCGGTTCGGTCAGCGGGCGGCCGTCCTCGCGGGCCTCCCGGATCACCGGCGGCGCGTCGCCCAGCAGGGCGGTCGCCAGCAGCACCAGCGACCAGGTGGTCGCGGCGGCGGTCAGCACGGCTGCGCAGGTCAGCACGCGCGCGGCCAGCGCCGGGGCCACCCGGCGGGCGATCAGCCCACTGACCGACGGCAGCAGCAGGGAGACCAGCAGCGGGGTGTAGACGTCGAACCTCATGCGCCGCCCCCCGCGAACAGAGTGCGCAGCGCCCGCTCCTCCTCCGCACTCAGCCCGGACACGAACTGCTGGAGGGCGGCGATCGGGTCGGGCCCCCGGTCCAGGGCCTCGTGCATGGCCTCGGCGGTCAGCTCGGCCGCGTTCTTCGCCGGCCGGTAGGCACCGCGCCGCCCGTCGGCGTCCCGCAGCACCAGCCCTTTGTCGTACAGCCGCTTGAGGATGGTGTGGACCGTGTTGTACGCGAGTCCGCCGCCGATCTCGGACTGGATCTCGGCCGGGGTCAGGGGGCGTTCGGTCGCCCACAGGGCTGCCAGCACTTCGCTCTCCAGCTCTCCGGCGCTGCGCCGCTCCGCCCTGCCGCGGGACCCTGTGCCAGCCATGGCACAACCTTACAGCGCGTAGTGCCGCCGTTCGTATGGACGTATCTGCGCGGCCTCCACCAGTAATTCCGGTTAATTTGTCAGTGTTTGTCCCTGAAGCCAAGGACGGTCCTGCGAGCTGTAGGGGAACAGGGGTGGGTGCCTCGATGGTCCCGAACGTGAACGCCACGCCCGTCACGGGCCGCCGGGGCGTCTACTGGCAGACCGGTGTCTGCCTCGCGCTGCTGACCGGGGCGGGCTGGCTGCTGCGGCGGCACTGGCCGACCGTGGAACACGGGGCGGTCCGGCTCGCCGTCGCCGACCAGGGGTGGCTGCTCGTGGCGGCCCTGGCTGCGGTCGGGACCTGGGCGTCCTCGGCGCTCGCCCAGCAGGGCGCGGTCGCCCGCCGGCTGCCCGGCGGGCGTCTGGTCGCCGCGCAGTTCGCCGCCTCGGCCGCCAACCATCTGCTGCCCGCCGGACTCGGCGCGGGTGCGGTGAACCTGCGCTTCCTGATGCGCTGCGGACTCCCGGCAGGCCGTGGTGCGTCCGCCCTCGCGGTCAAGGCCGCCGCCGGTGCCGTGGTCCGTCTGGCCCTGATCGCCGTCCTCGCCCCCGCCTGTCCGGGACTGCTGCGGATCCCGCACCTGTCCATGGCCCTGCTTCTCGGCGCGACCGCCGCGGTCGCCCTGGTCGTCGTCCTGCTCAGGGCCCGGGTGTGGGCTCGCTGCCGGGGTGCGGTGGCCGCCGTCGCCGCCGACATCCGGGCCCTGCACGCCCGTCCCGCCCGCGCGGCGGCGCTGTGGGGCGGCTCCCTCGCCTTCGCCGGGCTGCACGCCCTGGTCCTCATCGCCGTGACCCGGGCGGTCGAACTCCCGCTGTCCCCGGCCCGGGTGGCGCTGCTCTACCTCGCCGCCAGCGGTGCCGCCGCGCTGCTGCCCACCCCGGGTGGCATCGGCTCGCTCGACGCGGCCCTCGCCCTCGCCCTGACCGCCTCCGGGACCCCGGCCGCCGCGGCCGCCTCCGCCGTGCTCGGCTACCGGCTGCTTACCGTGTGGCTGCCGCTGCTGCCGGGCCTGCTGGTGCTCGGGGTGCTGGTCCGGCGCCGGGCGCTGTGACCGGGCGGGCGTTTCCGGGCCGCCCGCATCAGGTAGGACTCCGGTGTCGCCGGCCGGCAGGAGGGGGAGTGCCATGGCAGCGAACGGGACCGACGGCCGTCTGGGGGAGGAGTTCTTCACCCCCGGGACCTCGTCCTTCACCGAGTTCCTCGCCGCCCGCCGGCCCGGACTGCTGCCCACCCGCAGCCCCCTTCCCGCCGGCACGGGCGCCGCGCCCGGCGCTGTTCGGCACGGCACCACCGTCCTCGCCCTCGCCTACCGCGACGGCGTGCTGATCGCCGGCGACCGCCGCGCCACCATGGGCAGCCTCATCGCCCAGCGGGACCTGGAGAAGGTGCACCCTGCCGACGACCACACGGCGGTCGCCTTCGCCGGCACCGTCGGGCTCGCCCTCGACATGGTGAAGCTCTACCAGGTCGAGCTGACCCACTTCGAGAAGATCGAGGGCATCCCCATGACCTTCGACGCCAAGGCCCGCCGCCTGGCCTCGATGATCCGCGAGAACCTCGGCCAGGCCATGCAGGGCCTCGCGGTGGTCCCCCTGCTCGCCGGGTACGACACCAAGGCACCGGAGGGCGAACGAGGCCGCATCTTCAGCTTCGACGTCGCCGGCGGCCTGTACGAGAAGCGCGAGTTCCACGCCGAGGGCTCCGGCTCGCCCTACGCAGGGGGCGCGTTGAAGAAGCTGTACCGCCCCGGCCTGACCCGCCGCGAGGCCGCCGTGGCCGCGATCCAGGCCCTGTACGACGCGGCCGACGAGGACTCGGCCACCGGCGGCCCCGACATCAGCCGTCGTATCTTCCCGCTGGTCTCCGTCATCACCGACGACGGCTTCGAACGGCTCCCGGAGCCCGAGACGGAGCAACTGACCCGGGAGACGGTGGAACAGCGCCGCACCCGCCCGGACGGACCGGGCGCCACGCCCTGAGTCACCGAGCGGTCGCCGGACTCTCCGGTACGTCGTCCCTGGCCCCCGGATCCGGAACCCAGCGGGCGGCCACGCACCAGCAGATTCCGAGCCAGCCGACCGCGAACAGCCAGCCGCCGATCACGTCCGTGCACCAGTGCACACCGAGGAACACCCGGGTCGCCCCGACGGCGAGCCCCCAGCAGGCGACGGCCACACACCACGCCGTACCGCCGTGCGAGGCCCGCACCCAGAGCGCGAGGATCACCACACCGGCGGCCAGCGCGGCCGTGGTGCTGTGGCCGGACGGAAACGACCAGCCGGAGGCGTGCGTCTGCCAGTCGGCCTGCGGCGGCCGGGCCCGGTGGATCAGCTCCATCACGGCGCCCCGGGCCGCCTGGCCCAGGGCCAGGCAGGCGACGCACAGGAGCGCTCCGGTCAGGCGCTGTCGTCGGGTGCGGCCCGCGAGCAACCCGGCCAGCGCGACCAGGGCGTACGGCACGACCCCCGTGCCGGTCGCGGTGAGCCCCCGCGCCACGGCCACCGCCACGTCCGGGCGATGACCGAGGGACCAGGCCAGCAGTGTGCGGTCCAGGGCGAGCGGGGCGCCGTGGTGGCTGGTCACGACCAGGGCCAGTACGGCGAACGCCGCCCAGGCACCGAGCCCCACACCCACCGCGAGTTCCACGGTTCTCTTGCGGTTCATGACCCCGGCGGCGGCCCTTTCCTGTGCGGTGCGGTGGGTGCGCGGACGGCACCCGTTCGGCGACTACGGACACGTAGACGGTCTACTGGAATGTAGACGATTGCCGCCCTGCCGCGGTTCCCCGGGGTGCGAATCCGCGTCTGGCCGCGGCCTTTTACTGCACCATTGCCATTTCGTGACCTTCTGGCTACATACGTGTAGTCATCATGGTCGTCGGAAGTAAGGCATGCCTTCACTAAGTTCGAGCCAAGAGGCGGGGACGGGCCTGCCGGGGAGGGCTGCGGCGGATGTGGGACGACGCGTTTCCGAGTTTCCTGATCGGGCTGAGGGAAGGCCTTGAGGCCGGCCTGATCGTCTCGATCCTCGTCGCCACTTTGGTGCGGGCCGGGGCCAGGAACCGGCTGCCCCAGGTGTGGACGGGTGTTCTCGCCGCCGTCGCGCTGGCGATGAGCTTCGGCGCGGTGCTCACCTTCACCGCCGCGTCCCTCTCCGCGACCGCGCAGGAGACCTTCGGCGGGACCCTCAGCGTGATCGCGGTCGCCTTCGTCACCGCGATGGTCTTCTGGATGCGCCGCTCGGCACGCAGCCTCTCCGGCGAGATCAAGGAGAAGGTGACCGGCGCCCTGGCCATGGGCTCGGGGGTGCTGATCGTCACCTCGTTCCTCGCCGTCGGCCGTGAGGGCCTGGAGACCGCGCTGTTCCTGTGGACCACCGCCCAGGCGGCCGGGGAGTCCGCGGGCCCCCTGACCGGCGCCGGGATCGGCCTGGTCCTGGCGGCCGGCCTGTGCTGGGGCCTGTACCGCCGGGTGCTGAAGATCAACCTGACGAAGTTCTTCACCCGCACCGGGGTCGTCCTGATCGTGATCGCGGCCGGCGTCCTCGGCTACGGGCTGCGGGATCTGCAGGAGGGCCGGGCCTTCCCGGGCAGGACGGCGTACGCCTTCGACCTGAGCGGCAGCATCGACGCAGGCTCCTGGTACAGCACGCTCGTTCAGGGCGTCCTCAACATCACCCCGGCCATGACCTGGCTCCAGGTGATCGGGTACGTCGGCTATCTCGCCGTCGTCATGACACTGTTCGTGCGCGGCGTACGGGCCACGGCACCACGGCCGACCGCCGCCCGGCCCGAAGCGCAGCCCACCGCCGAGAAGCCGGAGCCGCAGCCGGCCCCCACTGCCGCCCGCCCCGAGCCGGAGCCGGCCCCCGCTGCCGATCGCCCAGAGCCCGAGCCCAAGCCGGCCAGGGTGCCGCGGCGCCGGCCCGGCTGGGTGATGCCCGTCGCCGTGGTCGCCGTCCCGGTCGTGGTCGCCGGACTCGTCGTCGCCCTCGCCCGGCCCAAGTCCACGGGCGGTGACACCGTCGCCGTCTCCGAGACCGAGTGCGGCAAGGGTTTCACCGCGCCCAAGCCGGGCCGGCAGACCTTCCAGATGCAGAACACCGGCGGCAAGACCTCCGAGGTGTATCTGATCGACCCGAGCACCAACGCGGTCTACGGCGAGATCGAGGGCCTCGCCCCCGGCACCACCCGCGCCCTGGTCGCCAGCGTCACCGGCGGCACCTACGCCTGGCGCTGCGTCCCGACCGGCGGCAAGGCCGTCACCTCCGGGTCGGTCACGGTCAGCGGCGGCGGAAGCGGCGCCCAGGCGGTCGTACCGGTCTCCGAGCAGGATCTCGCGGCGCCCCTGCAGGCCTACAGGGCGTACGTCGACCAGGGCCTGGCAACCCTCGTGGCCCAGACCCGCACGCTCGACGCCGACATCGAGGGCGACCACCTCGACAAGGCCCGCACCGACTGGCTGACCGCTCATCTCACCTACGCTTCGCTCGGCGCCGCGTACGGGACCTTCGAGGACTACGACCAGAAGATCAACGGCCGCGCCGACGGGCTCGCGGGCGGGGTGGCCGACAAGGACTTCGCCGGGTTCCACCGGGTCGAGTACGGGCTCTGGCACGGGCAGTCGGCGGATGAGCTGAAGGCCCCGGCCCGCGCTCTCGCCGAGGCGACCGCCGGGCTACAGAAGGCGTTCCCCTCCCAGGACTTCGATCCGGGCGACCTGCCGCTGCGCGCCCACGAGATCCTGGAGAACACCCTCCAGTTCGAGCTGACCGCGGACACCGACGAGGGCAGCGGCACCAACCTCGCCACCGCGAACGCCAACCTGGCCGGCACCCGCGAGCTGCTCACCGTGCTCAGGCCGCTGCTGACCACCCGCGCCCCGAAGCTGCTGCCGGTCGTCGACGCGGACATCACCCGCCTGCAGAAGCTCCTGGACGCCGAGCACCAGGGGGCGAGCTGGACCCCGGTCGAGAAGCTCGACACCGTCACCCGGCAGCGGATCAGCGGAGCCACCGGACAGCTGCTGGAGGACGTCTCCCCGGTGCCGGACCTCCTGGAGATCCGGAAGTCCGCCTGATGAACCCCGCAGAGCACATGTACCCGTACCACGAAGGGAACCGTCCGATGTCCGCTGCCGACACCCCGTCCTGCCCGATGGGCGCGGGCCGCCGATCCTTCGTGCGGACGGCGCTGGGCGCCGGCGCCGCGGGCGCGGTCCTGGCCGGCGGCGGATTCGCGATCGGCCAGGCCGGCGGCACCGCCGAGGCCCAGGCCGCCGACGCGACCGGCACCGCGAAGGTCCCCTTCCACGGCCCCCACCAGGCCGGCATCCTCACACCGGCCCCGGCCGCCGCCACCTTCGTCTCCCTCGACGTCATCGCCGACACCCGGCAGGAGCTCGCCGACCTGCTGAAGACGATCACCGACCGGGCCCGCTTCCTCACCTCCGGCGGCGCCCCCACCGACCTCGGCGTCGGCGCGCCGCCCTCCGACAACGGCATCCTCGGCCCCGAGGTCCCCTCCGACGCGCTCACCGTCACCGTCGGCGTCGGCGCCTCCCTCTTCGACGACCGCTACGGCCTGGCGAAGGCCAAGCCTGCTCGGCTGACGCCGATGCGGACCTTCCCCAACGACCACCTCGACGCGGCCGAGTGCCACGGCGACCTGTCGCTGCAGATCTGCGCCAACAGCACGGACACCGTGCTGCACGCCCTGCGCGACATCGCCAGGCACACGCGTGGGGCCATGCAGATCAAGTGGCGGATCGACGGCTTCCAGAACGCCCCGCGGCCGACCGGCGCTCAGCGCAACCTGCTCGGCTTCAAGGACGGCATCGCCAACCCGGACGTCAACTCGGCCCGCGAGACCAGCCGGCTGATCTGGGTCGGTGACGGCCAGGGCGAGCCCGCCTGGACGGCCGGGGGCAGCTACCAGGTCATCCGGATCATCCGGATGCTCGTCGAGTTCTGGGACCGGGTCTCGCTCAACGAGCAGGAGAAGATGTTCGGCCGCCGCAAGGACACCGGTGCCCCGCTGGACGGCGCCAAGGAGACCGACATCCCCAACTACGCCAAGGACCCGCAGGGCAACGCCATCCCGCTTGACGCCCACATACGGCTCGCCAACCCGCGCACCGCCAGGACCGACAGCTCCCGCCTCCTGCGCCGCGGCTACAACTACGACCGGGGCGTCGACAGCGTCGGCAACCTCGACATGGGCCTGGTCTTCTGCTGCTACCAGCAGGACGTCCAGCGCCAGTTCGAAGCCACCCAGACTCGGCTGATCGACGAGCCCCTCGTCGACTACATCTCACCGACCGGCGGCGGCTACTTCTTCGCCCTGCCCGGCGTGAGGAACGGCAGGGACTGGCTGGGCAGCGGCCTCCTGGCCGCCTGAGCACCGGACAGTCCCTTTACCAGCGCATGCGATCCCCATGGGACCCCCATGGGGAAGGCCTGCCATCGTCTTTGATGCGAACGATGTGCAAGTACGGAACAATGGCACAAGGCTGTCGACCGCAGCTGCTCGTGCACGACCGAAGGAAGTCACCTCCCGATGACGGCCGCCCCTGGTTCCGCTCCGTCCCTCCCCGCCCAGGCCGAGCCCAAGCGCTCGGCCTGGCACCGTGTCCGGGGCTCCATGACACGGCAGGAGTGGATCAGGGTCGGCGGGATGGCCTCCTTCGTGCTCGCCCTGCATGTCATCGGATGGGGCGCTCTCGTCGGGATCATCGCGCCCCAGCACTTCAGCGTCGGCAAGGAGTCCTTCGGCATCGGGATCGGCGTCACCGCGTACACCCTCGGCATGCGGCACGCCTTCGACGCCGACCACATCGCGGCGATCGACAACACCACTCGCAAGCTGATGGGGGAGGGGCAGCGCCCGCTGTCGGTCGGCTTCTGGTTCTCCCTCGGCCACTCCAGCATCGTCTTCGGCCTCGCCCTGCTGCTCTCGCTCGGCCTGAAGACCCTGGCCGGCCCCGTCCAGGACGACAACTCGCACCTCCACGAGGTCACCGGTCTCATCGGTACGACGGTCTCCGGGACCTTCCTCTACCTCATCGCCGGCATCAACCTCGTCATCCTGGCCGGCATCTGGAAGGTCTTCCGGCGGATGCGCTCCGGCGCCTACGACGAGGCCGCGCTGGAGACGCAGCTGAACAACCGCGGCTTCATGAACCGCTTCCTCGGCCGGGTCACCGGCTCGATCAGCAAGCCCTGGCAGATGTACCCGCTGGGCCTGCTCTTCGGCCTGGGCTTCGACACCGCCACGGAGATCGCCCTGCTGGTCCTCGCCGGCTCCGGCGCCGCCTCAGGGCTGCCCTGGTACGCCATCATGACCCTGCCGGTGCTCTTCGCTGCCGGGATGTCGCTGCTCGACACCATCGACGGCTCGTTCATGAACTTCGCCTACGAGTGGGCGTTCTCCAAGCCGGTCCGCAAGGTCTACTACAACCTCACCATCACCGGCCTGTCCGTGGCCGTCGCCCTCATCATCGGCACGGTGGAGCTCCTCGGCCTCCTCGCCGACAAGCTGGACCTCCACGGCGCCTTCTGGGACTGGGTCTCCGGCCTCGACCTCAACACCGTCGGCTTCGTCATCGTCGGCCTGTTCTTCGCCACCTGGGCGGTCGCCCTGCTGATCTGGAAGGCGGGCCGCATCGAGGAGAAGTGGACGACGGGCCTCGCCCGGCCCGCCGAGCAGACCGAGGCGTAGCCCTCCGCTGTCAGCCGCGAATATTCAGATCCGCCCGCCATTTGAGGATCTGCTTCTCCGCGTCGCCGGTGTACGACCACGGGATGCGGGTCGCCCGCCGTCCCTGGAGCCGCAGCAGGTCCGAGGCGACGTCCGTGGCCCCCGCCTGACAGGCCGCGTGCGTCAGGTAGTTGAGGTCACGCAGTTCACCGGGGGCGATGGGCGCCTCGCCGCGCTGGGCGATCCAGCGCTCCCAGGTGCGCCGGACGTCACTGACCGCGCCGTCGTGCTTCCAGTGCTGGCCGTGCCCCACCGAGGCCTGCTGTCCGTCGGCCCTGTCCAGGATGTACCGGAACTCCTCGACGCGGGCGTACTGCACCAGGACCGGCAGTGCACAGCCGGGCGGGGCGACTCCGGCCGCGTCACGAGCGAAGTCGTACATCAGGCCGTGCGTGCCGTGCCAGCGCGCGGAGTAGTAGTGGAGCACCTGGAGATGGCCCTCCACGTTGTACGGGTCACGCCGGTGCAACTCGTCCCACCAGCGGGCGAGTTCCTGCCTGCGTACCCCGGTCGGATACAGGCGTGCCACCGAGATCAGGGACACCCAGGGGGTCGGGTCCGGCGGGTACGCTTCCTGGGCCGCCAGGCAGGCCAGTACGGCGGCGTCGATCCTGGACCGGTCGATCGGGGCACCCCGGCCCGCCGAGATGGCCACGGTGAACGCCCGGGCCGTCTCGGTCGCCGCCCGCAGTACCAGCGCGTCTGCGCTGTACGGTTCGGCGGCCAGCCAGGACTCCGCCGTCGAACTGCCCGCGCAGGCCTGCGCCAGCAGCCGCACCCGGTGCCCGCGGACGAGCCAGTCCGGGCCGGTGGCCCGCAGCAGGTCCCTGAGGCCCTGCCAGCGGCCGATGACGATGTCCTGACGGGCCGAGGTGAGGGCGGCGTCCCCGCAGTCCGGGTCGAAGTCGGGGGCGAAGCGGTCTCGCGCCATCGGTCTCGTACCTCAGAAATCCGTGGGGAGGCCTTCGTAAGCCCGGGCGTGTGCGGTGGCGTGGTCGTCGGGCACGTAATCGGCCTCGACCGTGCGGGTGGCGTCCAGCTTGGCAGGCCGGTAGTAGTCGCTGCCCTGCCTCCAGTACCAGAGCATCGGGATCAGGCCGACGGCCAGTCCGCCGACGCCGATCGCGATCGCTGCGCTGCTCAGCTCGCTCAGCGACTCAACGAAGATCCAGAACATGAACACCGCGCCGAACAGCGGCCACAGCCCGCCGAGCAGGAAGTTGCCCGCGGACTTGAAGAGCATCTTGCGGTACGCCACGACCACCGCGAGGCCCGCGAGGCCGTAGTAGACGGCGATCTGCAGGCCGATCGCCGAGATGGCGTCGGAGAGGATCTCGCCCACCGAGCCCAGCGCGTTGGAGGCGATGAACATCACCAGCGCCACCCCGCCGACCACGGCGATCGCCACGTACGGGGTGTTCCAGGTGCGGTGCACCCTGCCCAGCGCGGCCGGCATCGTGCGGTCGCGGCCCATGGCGAACAGCGAGCGGGTGACCTGGATGAGGGTCGTCTCCAGGGTGGCGATGGTGGACAGCATCACGGCCACGATCAGCAGCTTGCCGCCCCACCCCGGCCAGATCTCCTCGCCGAGGACCGCCAGCACGTTGGCGTCGTTCTTCGCGATCTGGTCGGAGGACAGGATGACGTTCACGGCGATGGTGAACACCTCGAACAGCGCGAAGACGACACCGACGCCGATCAGGCCGGCGAGTCCGGTCGTACGGCGGGAGTTGCGGGTCTCCTCGCTGAGGTTGCTGGTGACGTCCCAGCCCCAGTAGTAGAACGCCGCGATCAGCGCGCCCGAGGCGAAGCCGGAGACGCCGTCGAAGTGGCCGAAGCCGAGCCACGACCATTCGAAGGCGCGGGCGTTGCCGGTGTGGAAGAGGGCGAGCACCGCGAACAGCAGCAGGATCACCAGTTCGATGCCGGACATCAGCAGCTGGGCGCGCACGGTGAGGCGGGCACCGCCGAGCACCACCGCCAGCATGACCAGGAACCAGGCGGCCCCGACCACCGTCGACAGCGCCACGTTGTCGGCGAGGCCCGCGTCGAACAGGGACAGCGTCATCGAGCCGGCGGGCAGGGAACCGGCCACCATGAAGATGGTCGCGGACACCACCAGCGCCCAGCCGCTGACGAAGCCGAGGAACGGGTGCAGGGTGCGGCCCACCCAGGAGTAGCTCGCGCCCGCGTTCACATCGATACGGCCCAGGTAGCTGAAGGCCAGCGCGATGCCCAGCATCGGTATCGCGCACCACAGCAGCGCGGCTGGACTGGCCAGCCCCACCGCGCCGACCAGCACCGCGGTGGTGGCGGCCAGCGAGTACGCCGGTGCGCTGCCCGCGACGGCCATGACCACGGTGTCGAACGTGCCGAGGGCGTTGGCCTGCAGCCCTCTGCCCCTGATGTTGCTCATGGTTGTGCTGCTTTCCGGTTGTGCACGGCGCGCGGGAGTCGACCCGCGGCGGTACGGGTGGGGGGTGCGCGACCGTCCTCGAACCCGGAGAGGGATGGCCTCGGGTCAGTGGCCGGCCAGAAGAGAGAAAGGGGTGGTGAGGGCCGTATGCCGAGAGTCGGCGGACGGTCACACCGCGTGTGTGGGTGTGATGATAGCGGCCCTCTTTGACCTTTCAAGCTGACCGACCGGTAATCACATATGCCACTTGAAGAGGCCAACTCTCACACCGGGAGCAGCCGTTCCCGAAGCCCTCAGTCCTCCGGCCGGTCGAGCTGCCGCAGCTTGTTGGTGGCATCCAGGGCCGCGACCTTGTACGACTCAGCGAGCGTCGGGTAGTTGAAAAACGGCATCCACCAGGTAGTCGACCGTGCCGCCGCAGCCCATCACCGGAGCAGAGGGTGGACGCGGTGCCGGGCACCGGGTGTCGTCGCGCCGACGGCGGCGCACGGGCGCAGCGTGCCGCCTCACCGGAGCGGCTCGCGCACTCCGTGCCGCCTCACCGGCGCCGCACGGGCCTGGCACGCACATCTGCGGTGTTGTCGCGGGTCGACGGCCCGGCTCCCGTGCGCCCGAAAAGGCTCGCGCCAGGGACCCCGGCGCCCCGCCGGCTCGGCCGAAAGGCGCCGCCTGTCCTGCAGCCCACCTGATCCGCCGGACGCCCCCTACCGGCTCAGGGCAGGAGCCTCTCCACGCAGTTCGGCCCCTCGCGCTCCATCTTCTTCCTGGCCCATTCGAGCGTGGCCGGGGTGACGTCCCGACCCGACGCCATCACCAGGTCCTCGGGCGCCACCCCGGTGCCGGGGGCGCTGTGCAGCAGGGAGTCCGGGGTGGCGCGGTCGTCGGACGACCAGGACGCTTCGGGTTCTGAGGTCGACATGGTCCCTCCTTCGCGGAGCGGGGGTGCACATTCTCACAATTGCCCGCCCGGCCGCACCCCGCATCCCGAGCGGCCCGGGTCCCCATCCCGGCCCGGCGGCCGACGCGGGAAGGAAATCATCACTTTTAAGCTGTATGGTGCCCATACGTCCGTTACGGGGAGACTGCCGCGATGACCGAACAGCCGCTCTATCAGAATGCGCCCGGTAGTCCCCGCTACCTGCCGATCGCCGAGCACGGTCTGATCGGCGATCTGCGCAGCGTGGCCCTGGTCGGCAGCAACGGCACCATCGACTGGTACTGCTGTCCGTCTTTCGACGCCCCGAGCGTCTTCGCGGCCGTGCTCGACGCCGAGCGCGGCGGCTACTTCACGCTGGCCCCGGCCGTACCGGCCCGGACCAAGCAGTTCTACTTCCCCGACACCAATGTGCTGATCACCCGGTTCTTCACCGACGACGGCGTCGGGGAGGTCCAGGACTTCATGCCGGTCACCGGCGAGTGTGACGACTGCGAGCGGCACCGGCTGATCCGCCGGGTGCTCTGCGTGCGCGGCACCGTGCCCTTCCGGGTCCGAGTGGCACCCCGCTTCAACTACGGCGCCGACCCGCACACCCTGCGCATGCTCAGCGACATGGCCCTGTTCGAGTCCGAGCTGATCTCCCTGGCGCTCACCTCCACGGTGGTCATGGAGAGCGACGGCCCGGACGCCCACGCCGACTTCAAACTCGCCGAGGGCGAGTCCGCGGTCTTCGCCCTCGACCAGGCCGGCGACAACATCGCCCCGCGTGGCTGCGCCCGCTTCGAGGCCGAGCGGCAGTTCGAGGCGACCGTCCGCTACTGGCGGCGCTGGCTGTCCCGGTCCCGCTACCGGGGCCGCTGGCGCGAGATGGTGCACCGCTCCGCGCTCACCCTGAAGCTGCTCACCTACGCGCCCACCGGAGCCATCGTCGCCGCGCCCACGACCAGCCTCCCCGAGCAGTTCGGCGGCGAACGCAACTGGGACTACCGTTACGTCTGGATCCGCGACGCCGCCTTCGCCGTCTACGCCCTGCTGCGGCTCGGCTTCTCCGGCGAGGCCGAGGCCTTCATGAGGTTCCTGACCACCTACATCAGCCACGGCGACGGCGCCGCCTCCGGTCCACTGCAGATCATGTACGGCATCGACGGCCGCACCGAACTGCCCGAACGCGAACTGGGACACCTGGAGGGCCACTGCGGCTCCGCCCCCGTGCGCGTCGGCAACGCCGCGGCCGGCCAGCTCCAGCTCGACATCTACGGCGCCCTCATCGACTCGATCTACCTCTACGACAAGTGGGCCCAGCCCATCTCCAGTGCCCAGTGGGACGACGTCACCCACCTGGTCGACTGGGTCTGCGACCACTGGGACCAGCCCGACGAGGGCGTCTGGGAGACCCGCGGCGGCCGCAAGAACTTCCTCTACTCGCGCCTGATGTGCTGGGTCGCCATCGAGCGGGCGATCCGCCTCGCCAACCGGCGCGGCCTGCCCGCCGACCTGCTCCGCTGGCAGCTTGCCCGCGACACGATCTACCGGCGGATCATGGACCGTGGCTGGTCGGAGCGGCGCGGCGCCTTCGTCCAGTACGAGGGCGGGGACGTTCTGGACGCCTCGCTCCTCATGATGCCCCTGGCCAAGTTCATCGCCCCGACCGATCCCAAGTGGCTGTCCACCCTGGACGCCCTCACCGAGGACCTGGTCTCCGACTCCCTCGTCTACCGCTACGACCCGCAGGCCAGCCCCGACGGGCTGCGCGGCGACGAGGGCACGTTCTCCATCTGCTCCTTCTGGTACGTCGAGGCCATGGTGCGCGCCGGACGCGTGGACGAGGCCCGGCTCGCCTTCGAGAAGATGCTCACCTACGCCAACCATCTGGGCCTGTACGCCGAGGAGATCGGCCGCACCGGCGAGCAGCAGGGCAACTTCCCTCAGGCGTTCACCCATCTGTCCCTGATCAGCGCGGCCTTCAACCTGGACCGGGCGCTCGGCTGAGGTCGGGTGCACCGGCCCGGGCGATCTCGGCGGCCGGCTGCTGCTCCGGCCGCTCGTCGCCCGCGAGGACTCAGGGCAGCGGCTGCTCCGCCCAGATGACCTTGCCGGCGGGCGTGTACCGGGTGCCCCAGCGCTCGGCCATCTGCGCGACCAGGAACAGCCCCCGGCCGCCCTCGTCGGTGCTCGCCGCGTACCGCAGATGCGGTGAGGTGGTGCTGGCGTCGGAGACTTCGCAGATCAGCGTCCGGTCGCGCACCAGCCGTACCCCGATGGGCGCGCGGCCGTAGCGGATGGCGTTGGTGACCAGTTCGCTGAGGATCAGTTCGGTGGTGAACGACAGCTCGTCCAGGTCCCAGTCCGCGAGCTGACGGGTCACCTTGGACCGGACCTCGGAGACGGCCGCCGGGTCGGCCGGCACCTGCCACTCGGCGACCCGGTCCGCGTCGAGCGCCCGGGTGCGGGCGACGATCAGCGCGACGTCGTCGCTGGGGCGGGCCGGCAGCCGCTCCAGGACGGCCGCACAGGTCTCCTCGGGAGTGCCGCCGACCGCCGACTCCAGGGCACCCGCCAGCAGTTCGAGACCCTCGTCGATGTCCCGCTGCCGGTCCTCGACCAGCCCGTCGGTGTACAGGACCAGGCTGCTGCCCTCGGGCAGCTCCAGGTCGGCCGTCTCGAAGGGCAGTCCGCCCACCCCCAGCGGCGGACCGGGCGGCACCTCCGGGAACTCCACACTGCCGTCGGGCCTGAGCAGCGCCGGCGGCGGGTGACCGGCCCGGGCCACCGTGCAGCGCCGGGAGACGGGGTCGTAGATCGCGTACAGACAGGTCGCGCCCGTAACCGGGGCCGTGTCGTCCGCCGACGTCTCGTCCTGGTCGATACGGCCCACCAACTCGTCCAGCAGGCTCAGCAGTTCGTCGGGCGCCAGATCCAGCGCCGCGAAGTTGTGCACGGCCGTGCGCAGCCGCCCCATGGTCGCCGCCGCGTGCAGCCCGTGCCCCACGACGTCCCCGACCACCAGCGCCACCCGGGCCCCGGACAGCGGCAGTACGTCGAACCAGTCACCGCCCACGCCCGCCTGCGCCGGCAGATAGCGGTAGGCGATCTCCAGGGCGCTCTGCTCGGGCAGGCTGCGCGGCAGCAGACTGCGCTGGAGGGCCACCGCCATGCCGTGCTCCCGTGTGTAGCGGCGGGCGTTGTCGATGGAGACCGCGGCCCGGGCCACCAGTTCCTCCGCCAGAGCCAGTTCCTCCCTGTCGAACGGCGCGAGCCTCTCCGAACGGCAGAAGTTGGCCAACCCCAGCAACAGGTTCCCGGCCCGCAGCGGCACCGTGATCAGCGAGTGGATGCCGAACTCCAGGATCTTGCCGGCGATTTCCTCGTCCTGGGCCCGCCAGCCCGGCGCGTCCCGCAGCCGTGGCTCGACGACGGACTCGCCGGTCCTCAGACTGCGGCCCTGCGGCGAGGACGGTACAAAACGGATCCGCTCGTCGACCTGGTAGAGCGGGGCGTCCTTGCGGACGCCGGCCAACGCCACCCGGCGCACCGCGTCCCCGGGCTTGGGCTCCTCGCCCCTGAGCACCGCGTCGTACAGGTCGATGGCGGCGTAGTCCGCGAACCGCGGCACGGCCAGTTCCGCCAGTTCCTCGGCGGTGCGGGTGACGTCCAGGCTGGTACCGATGCCCACCCCGGCGTCGTACAGCATGTTCAGGCGCTCGCGGGCCACCTCGGCGCGCCCGGAGAGGGCGCGCAGCTCGGTGGAGTCGCGCAGGGTGATGACGCTGCCGGGCGGGCCGCCGCGCACCTCGATGGGGCGCTGGTTGACGGCCAGCAGCCGGTCCTTGACCAGGTGCACCTCGTCGGTGGCCATCCGCCCCGAGGCGATCAGCTCCGCCGTGTCGCTGTCCAGGCCCAGGTCCAGGACATGGCGGCGCTCGGCGTCCGGGGGAAGGTCCAGCAGGCGGTGTGCCTCGTCGTTGGCGAGCATCAGCCGGCCGTCGCCGTCGAGGATCAGCACCCCCTCCCGCACGGAGTGCAGCACCGCGTCATGGTGTTCGTACATACGGGTCATCTCGTCCGGACCGAGACCGTGCGTCTGACGCCTGAGACGCCGGCTGACCAGCGCCGTCCCCGCGGTCGCCAGGGCCAGCGCGACGGCGGCCGCGGTCAGCAGCAGCGGCAGCTGCTGATCGGCGGTGCCGCCCACGTGCGCGGTCGTGATGCCGGCCGCCACCAGCCCCACCACCTTGCCGCCGGTGTCCTTGACCGGGACCACGGCCTGCACCAGCTCCCCGATGGTGCCGTGGACCTCCTCGGTGACGGTGCCGCCGGCCAGCGCGGGCCCGATGTTCCCGACGAACTTCTTGCCGATGCGGTCCGG
Organism: Streptomyces sp. NPDC005866; assembly: GCF_040629895.1. NCBI lineage: Bacteria > Bacillati > Actinomycetota > Actinomycetes > Kitasatosporales > Streptomycetaceae > Streptomyces > Streptomyces sp. NPDC005866. The sequence goes on along the minus strand of NZ_JBEXWP010000020.1, from coordinate 65,763 downwards.
CTTCGGGTGCGTGTAGCGGACCCCCTCGGTGTTCATGACGACGATGAAGTCCACGCCGGTCGCCTTGCGGGCCGCCTCGGCCTTCGGCTGGAGCACGGTCGTCGGGTCCGGCAGCCGCAGCGCGTCGGCGGTGCCGGGCGCGTTGGCGAAGGACTGGGCGACGGCCACGGACCGGTTGCGGGCCTCCGTGCTGCTGTCGTGCCGCACCTGGAGGACCTGTGCCACCGCCGCCGACACGACGAGCAGCAGCACGATCACCACCTGCAGCATGAACACCTGTCCGGCCACGCTGCGACCGCTGTGCGCCGACCGCCGCCCGGAGGGCATAAGCCACGGCCGGGTCGCCGTCTGCTCCCGCTCTGCGAGCGGCGCGCGCGGAGTCCCGGAACGGGGCGGCCGAGTGTCGGACCGGCCGGGCAGACGGACCATGAGCCCATGTCTACACTGCCCGGCCCTGCGAGGCGAGGGGGTCTCAAGAGGTAACGGACTCGATACCCCGTTGTGCCGTGTCACCGGCGCTACCCGGACGGCGGACGGCGGGCGGCGAGCAGCAGCGCCACGTCGTCGGGGCGGTCGGCGGCGTGCCGGGCCGTGGCCGTGAGCAGGTCGGCCACCCCGGCCAGCGAGCGGCCGGCGCGCCGGCCAGGCGCCGACCCGGCCGCCGCCAGGGCCAGTCGCAGCGCCGTGATGCCGTCGTCGATGTCGGCGCCCGGCCGTTCCACCAGCCCGTCCGTGTACAGGGCGAGGACCGCGTCCGGCTCCAGCTCCAGCTCGGTCACCGGATACCGGGCGCGCGGGTCCACGCCGAGCACGACCCCACCGGCGATCTCCAGGACGCGGGTTCGGCCGTCCGGGGCGCGCAGCAGGGGCTGCGGATGACCGGCCCGGGCGACCCGGGCCAGCCCGGTGGCCGGGTCCAGGCGCAGATAGCAGCAGCTGGCGAACTGGCCCGGGTCGAGGTCGATGAGCAGATGGTTCGTGCCGCTCAGCACCTCGTCGGGCGGGCGGTCACCGAGCGCGAACGCCCGTACAGCGCTGCGCAGTTGGCCCATGGTGGCCGCCGCCTGCACCCCGTGCCCCTGGACGTCCCCGATGACCAGGGCCAGCCCGTCGCCGGCCTCGATGACGTCGTACCAGTCGCCGCCCACGTCCATGCCCTGGGTGCCCGGCAGATAGCGGCCCGCGGTCTCCACCAGCGGGTGAGCCGAGAGCCGGCGGGGCAGCAGCGCCTGCTGGAGACCACGGGCGAGGGCGGCCTCGGTGTCGTAGCGCTGCGCCCTCTCCATCGGGTGCGCGATCAGGCCCGCGAGCGCCGTGAGGACGGCGCGTTCCTCGGTGGTGAAGTCGCGCTCGTCGTCGAAGCCGAGGATGCAGGAGCCGACCGGGCGGCCGGAGGCGATCAGCGGCAGGAACGCGCGGGCGCCCTCGGAGGCGTCCTGGGCGACGTCCGGGTAGGTGTCCGCCAGTTGCCGCATCGATTCGAAGAACAGCGGTCTGCCGGTGGTGAGGGTCTCGACGCCGGGCAGGCGGGCGTCGAGAGCGACGCCGTCGAAGGGGGCGAGGAAGCCGGGCGGGAAGCCGTACTCCCAAGCCAGGTAGAGATGCCGGTCCTGGAGGAGGTAGATGGCCAGCCGGCGGCCGCCGAAGGCCGGGAGCAGTTCCTGCATCACCACCGCCGACACCTGCCGTGCGGTCACCGCGTCGGTCAGCGCGATGGCCAGGGCGATCGGCCGGTACAACGGGGCCGCCGAGGGAGCGCCGGCGGGTGCCGGACCGCTCGCCGCACCCGGCCCGGTCCGGCTGGGCAGGTGTACGGCCGGGTCGATCCGGTTGGCGGGGACGACCATGCCGGTGACGACGCCGGGGCCGGGGTGCAGGGACAGCGCGAGCCAGTCGCCTTCACCGGTGTCCCCGTGACGGACCTGGAAGTGCACCGGGTCGGGGGCGAGCAACGCACCGCGCCAGTAGTCGTCGTACGGCGGTCCGCTCAGCCATGGCATGGCCTCCCACGCGGGCCGGCCGAGCAGCTCGGCGGCCGGCCGGCCCGTCAGGCGGGCGGCGGCCGGGTTCACGTAGAGGAGCAGCCCCGAGCGGTCCAGGCAGAAGACGCCCTGGGGGAGTAGATCGGCCACCCCGTCGGCGGACGCGGGGCCCGGGTCGATGACGATCCCGCAGACCAGGGACGGATCCGCGGCGCCGGGCGGCGGCCACAGGTCCAGCAGACGCGGGGCGCCGTCCGACGCCCGCACCCGCAGCGGGGACTCCGGCGGTCTGCCGGCCGCGGTCCCACGCAGCGCGGTCAGCACCTGGTAAGCGTCGGCGGGCGTCACGGCCGCCACCAGCTCCGCACCGGTGGCGGGGAAGTCCTCCGGCGCCACGCCGAGCAGGGTGCGCAGCCGGTCGTCCGCGCGCACCGCCGAGGTGGCCGGATCCCAGGTGAAACGGCCGGATCTGGCAGGCCCGGGGCGTGTCGCGGGCGGCCGTACGCACACCGGCTCGCCCTCCCAGGCGACCGCCGTCTCGCCCTCCTCGGCCACCAGCTCGCGCAGCCCGGCCCCGAGGTCCTCGGCCAGCCGGCCCAGGCGGTCCAGGCCGGGCAGCTCGTCCACCGTGTCCGGGGCCGCCGGACGCAGCACCGTGAGCACCCCGAAGGCCGGCGCCGCCCCGGGCACGGGCGTGTACACCGACCCGAACTGGAACGGCAGCCCGGCCGCGAACTGGGGGTAGCGGCGCATCATCTCGGTGGCGTTGGGCAGCACCACCCGCAACCCGAGCCGGTAGGCGTCCGCCACCGGGAACGGCCGGTCCATGTGCAGCCGCCACCAGGGTCTGAACAGTGGGCCGGGCAGCCCCACCAGCGTCGCGAGCCGCAGCAGGCCGGGGGTGCCGGAGCGCAGGTACACCCCGGCGACGTGGCCGCCCGCCGCGCCCAGGGCGCCGGTCGAGGCGTCGACCAGCAGCGCGGTCAGCCGTTCACGCGCCCGGTCCAGGTGCTCGCCGCTCCCAGTCATCCGGTCCTACCTCGTCCGTGCACCGCTGGGTGGGGGACACAGCAAGAATGCGCCACGACGCCCACGGAACGCACCCGGGCGGCACCGACCGGTTCTCCGGCCCCGCTCGCGTGGAGCGCCGACTCAGCCCCACACCGGGCCCAGCACCAGAAGGCGGTTCAGAGTTCCGGATCCTCCGTCGGCAGCACCCGGGCCGCGCGCATCGAGCGCAGCGCCAGCAGGAGGACGCCGATGTCGTCCAGGTAGACCGGGTCGGGGAGCAGGTCGGTCGGCAGCACCAGGTACAGCACGGCGCCCCAGAACACCCAGCGCGGTCCGGTCGGCAGCCCGGCCCGGCGCAGGGTGCGCCGGGTGCGCACCAGTCGTACGAGCATGGCGACCGCCCCGGCGAGCAGGGCCGCCGCGACGATCGCGCAGATCACGAGCACGGTCGTGGTGTTGTCCATGGCTGTCCTGTCGTCCCGCCCCGGTCCGGTCCGGGGTTCGTCACTGGTCCGTCTTCCCGGTTTCGTCCTCGGGCATGGCCGCCGGCCCGGCACTCTCCTTCGGCGGTCGCAGACCCTTGAAGACACGGGTCAACTGCTGCAAGGGGGAGACGGGTTGGGGCGCGGGGACGGGCGCGGCCGGGGCGGGCGTGTCGCGCAGGACGGTGAGCGCCTCGCCGGCCCGCTCGGCGGCCTCCCGGTACAGGTCGCGGGACCTGGTCATGGCCTCCAGGGCCTCGGCGTACTGCGCGACACGCTTGCGTTCGCGTGCGAGCTCCTCCTCCAGCGTCATCAGGGTCCAGTTGTCGCGCAGATCGGCCAGCGCCTCCTCGGCGCCCTGCGGCGCGGGCTTGGGCAGCGCGGCGAACCGGCTCAGGGCGGCGATCAGGTCGGTGGGCCGCGAGCCGTCCAGGAAGACGCTGCGCACCGCGTACTCCCGCGCGTCGTACCCGGACGGCGCCGGGTCCGGGGGCAGCACGACGGCGCCCCCGCGCGGCACCTCGACACCGAGGTGGCGTACTGCCCAGTTGACGGCACGGAACTGCTGGGGTGTGGCCCGGTGCTCCACCACACGGTGGGCCAGGCCGGGCGGCAGTTGCCGGACCAGCGGCAGCCGGCCGAGCGCGTCGGGCGTCATCGCCTCGTGCACCACGAGGTTGACGCACCAGGCGTCCTTCGCGGCGTCGCGCAGGACCCGGCGCATCTCCTTGTCGTCGGCGGGCAGCGGATTGACCGTGCGCAGCCGCAGGCCCGCGGCGGCCGGGTGGTAGTCCCAGGCGGCCTCGCCGCCGTCACCGGCCTCGTCGCCGTCGGGCCAGAACATCGTCGCCGGGGAGGGCCAGCCGTCGTCCCAGGGCCGCTCGGCCTCGGCGACGAGCTGCCACTCCCGCCCCGCCTGCCGGCCCTCCTGCGATACGAGGGTCAGCCGGGCGCGCACCGTCACCGTGCCGTGGTCGACGCGCCAGCGAGCCTCGAAGACCCGCCGGTCGTAGGCCTCCGGCACGACGGAGTTCTCCGGCACGGCGAAGTTCTCCGGCACGGCGGGTTCGACGAAGTCGTCGAGGGCGCCGGTCTCCTTGCGGCGGCGCAGGATCCGGCGGATCACCTCCTCGGAGTCCGGCCCGGTGTGGCGGCCACGGGCGGCCCAGACGGTCGGCGGAAGGACGGCACGGTCGGTGACGGAGTTCGACATGGGCCAATCTGCTGATGGAAGCGGCGTGTGCCCTCCAGTATCACCGCCCGGGAGCGTGTCCTGCCGGGCGGGGGCCGCTCGCGCACGGGGAGTGCGCCCCGCACCCGGGGTGCGCGACGGCGATCCGTCGGCCCCTCCCTCCCTGCGTCAGGCGCCGCTCTCCCGGAGCATGTCCTCACGCTCGACGAGCTTCACGCGCTCGCGGCCCTGCGGCTCGCCCAGCGCCCGCTCGGCGGCATCCAGCTTGTACCAGCCCTCCCAGGTGGTGAAGCGGACGTTCCGCTCGGCGAGGAAGGCGTCCACGGACTCCGGCGCGGGCGACTCGGGCGTGTGCAGCCGGCCGTTGGCGTGGTCGTCCAGCAGGTTGGAGACGGTCTCGTTGGCGTCGCCCTTGGTGTGGCCGATCAGACCGACCGGGCCACGGCGGATCCAGCCGGTGACATAGGTCGACCGGAGGTGGTTGCCGCTCTCCTCGACGACCCGGCCGCCCTCGTCCGGGACCGTGCCCGAGTCGATGTCCCAGGGCAGCTTGGGCAGCTTGTCGGAGAGGTAGCCGACGGCGCGGTAGACCGCCGTGACGTCCCAGTCCTTGAACTCGCCGGTGCCCTTCACGTTGCCGGTGCCGTCCAGGGCGGTGCGCTCGGTGCGCAGGCCGGTGACCTTGCCGTCCTCGCCGAGGATCTCGGTCGGCGACTCGAAGAAGTGCAGGAAGAGCTTGTGCGGGCGGTTGCCGACATCGCGGATCGCCCAGTTCTCCAGGGTCTTGGCGACCATGTCGGCCTGCTTGTTGCCGCGCCGGGTCTCGATCGAGCCCTCGTCGTAGTCGATGTCCTCGGGGTCGACGATGACCTCGATGTTGGGGGAGTGGTCCAGCTCCCGCAGCTCCATCGGGGAGAACTTGGCCTGCGCCGGGCCACGGCGGCCAAAGACGTGCACCTCAAGCGCCTTGTTGGCCTTCAGGCCGTCGTAGACGTTCGGCGGGATCTCGGTCGGCAGCAGTTCGCCGGCGGTCTTGGCGAGGATGCGGGCCACGTCCAGGGCCACGTTGCCGACGCCCAGGACCGCGACCTTCTCGGCCTGAAGCGGCCAGGTGCGCGGCACGTCCGGGTGGCCGTCGTACCAGGAGACGAAGTCGGCGGCGCCGTAGGAGCCGTCCAGCTCGATGCCGGGTATGCGCAGCTCGCGGTCGGCGGTCGCGCCGGTCGAGAAGATCACGGCGTCGTAGAAGGTGCGCAGGTCGTCGAGGCTGATGTCGGTCGGGTAGTCCACGTTGCCGAACAGCCGGATCTGGGGCTTGTCGAGCACCTGGTGCAGGGCCGTGATGATGCCCTTGATGCGCGGATGGTCAGGGGCGACGCCGTAACGGATCAGGCCGAACGGCGCGGGCATCCGCTCGAAGAGGTCGATGGACACGCCGGGCTCGGTGGCCGCCTCGGACTTGAGCAGGGCGTCGGCGGCGTAGATCCCGGCGGGGCCGGCTCCGACGATGGCTACCCGCAGGGGGCGCGGCATGATCAGGTTCCCTTCGAGTGATGACAATCGATCTCGAACGGGAAGCCTAAACTAAGGCAGTCCTAAGTTGGTACGCGGGTCCGGTCTATGACCCCATAAGCCGATCTTATGGCCTCTCTCGGGCTCGGCTTATGCGTCGGAAGGCGGGATCCTGACGGAGAAGTACTTCAACACCACCAGCACGGTGGCCGGCAACCCCTACCACTACGCGAAGACGGCCGCCGAACGCGCCGCCCTGGGACGCCGAGGCCGCCCAGGACCGCTGGCGCATGGTCTCGATCAACCCCGGCCTGATCCTCGGCCCCTCCCTCACCCCCGCCTCCGAGTCCGGCAGCCTGTTCCTGCTTGACGAGCTGTTCAAGGGCTACTTCCGTTACGGCGCCCCGGACTTCAGCTTCACCACCGCGGACGTCCGCGACGTGGCCGACGCGCACATCGCGGCGGCCGAGAACCCGGCGGCCAAGGGCCGTTACATCGTGGCCAACGAGACCATGATGTCGTTCCACGAGATGTCCCGGATCATCCGCACCCGCCACCCCTGGGATCCGCGTCTGCCACGCACCGCGCTCCCGCACTGGCCGGTACGGATCCTCGGCCCGTCCTTCGGCCTCAGCCAGGACTACATACGCAAGCACCTCGGCATCCGCTTCCGCGTCGACAACAGCCGGAGCGTCCGCGAACTGGGCCTCACCTACCGGCCCGTCGAGGAGACCCTCCTGGACCACCACGAGAGCTGGCGCACACGGCGGCGGAGGGTCTGACCTCGACGGCCGGGGATCAGGCCGGGCGGACCACCCGGTGGATCGCCGACTCCCCGGCGTTGTAGATCGACTCCTCGCGGATGGACGCCCCCGGGCTCGGCGCGTGGATCATCATGCCGTTGCCCGCGTAGACCCCGACGTGGCTGTCGTCGTCGAAGAAGAAGACCAGGTCACCCGGCTCGATGGCGGCCAGTGTCATCGGGGTGCCGGCGAAGGTCTGCTCCTGCGTACTGCGCGGCAGGGTCACCCCGGCGGCGCGCCAGGCGGCCTGGGTCAGGCTGGAGCAGTCGTACGACTCCGGCCCGGTCGCCCCCCAGACACACGGCCGCCCGATCTGCGACCGGGCGAACGCCAGCGCCCTCATGGCCTTGCCGGGCTCCGTCGCGGCGCCGGGCACGAGGAAGGAACCGGTGTCGGTGACGGCTCCCGGGGTGAAGGCGGCCCGGGGCGTGGTGGGCAGCGGGGCGGTGACCACAAGGGGTGCGGTCGGGACAGGTGCGATCGGGACGGGGGTGGTGGGGAGCGGAGCCGTGGCGACCGGGGCGGCGGTGGCCATCGCCATCGCCGTGGGGGGCGCGGTCGTCGCCGTGGGGGACGCCATCATCGCCCACGGAGGGTCCGTCACGGCCGTGGGTATCGCCGCCGGGGGCGCGGTCATCGCCGGGGCGGTGGCGTAGGCGGCGGCTGCGGGCTGCGTTCCGGCGGCGTGGGCGCCCATGTCGGCGGCGGGCGCCGCGGGGAAGGCGCCGGTGCCGAAGTCGGCCTGCGGCATGGCATACGCGGCGGTGGGGTAGGCGGTCTCCGCGGCGGCCGGGAACGCGCCCGTGTACGTGGGAGCCATGACGGGCAAGGCGCCCGTGTTGGTGGGGGTTGCGGCCGGGAACGCGCCCGTGTCGGCCGGCATCGGGAACGCTCCCGTGGCGCCGGGCGTCATGACCCGGAAGGAGCCGGTGTCGGCCGGGCCGCCCACGGCCGGCATGGCACCTACATCCGTGAGGGCCCCGGCCGGGAAGGTGCCCGTACCTCCCGGAGCCATCACGCGGAAGCCGCCCGTGTCCGCCGGTGACACGGCCTGGACGGCGCCCGGGGTCATGACACGGAAGGAGCCGGTGTCCGTCGCCGGCACCGCAGGGATGGCACCGGAGTCCGTCACGGTCACTGCCGGGAACGCGCCTGTGTCCGTGACGGTCACTGCCGGGAACGCGCCCGTGCCGGTCAGGGCGTCCGTCCGGAACGAGCCGGTGTCGCCGTACTGGCCGGGCATGCCGACGGGGGCCGGCCACTGCTGCGCCGGGACCTGGGCCTCGGCCGTGGGCCACGGGGACTGCGCGCCCGGCGCGGACTGCGGGGCCGGCGCGGCCGGTTCGAGCGCCGCGACCGCGCGCTGCCCGGTGCGCCGGGACAGCACTTCACGCGCCTTGGTCATCTTGAGCTGGTTCTTGGTCTTGGACGCGCCCGGTGTGGGCCGCTGCGGCGCGGCGGCGGGCAGGGCCTTGGGCGCGCTCGACGGCCCCGGGGGCAGCGCCGCGGGGGACCCCGTCGTCAGTGCCGGCTTCGAGCGCTCCGTCAACTCGCGGACGACCTCGATGTCACCGTTCGCGGACGGTCCCGCGGGCAGCTCCGGCCGGGACGGGCCGGAGCCCTCCAACTGGCTGAGCAGGTCGTCGGCCACGGAGCTGACGGGCCGCCGCGGGCCCGGCCGGGCGGGCTGCCGGTCGGAGGGCAGCGCGGCCGGGACACTCGGCCCCCGTCGCGAGCGCGCGCTGTCGAACCACTCCCGGGCGATGCTCTCGAGGGCCGGGTCGTCGCGCCGGGGCCGCTTGAACAGCGGGATACCGCGTGACCGCGAGCCCCCGTTCATCGCACGTGTGGCGTTGTAGTTCCCGGTGGCGTTCTCGGCCTGGTCGTAGAGGCTGTCGATCCGCTGTCGAACCTCGTCACGGCTCTCGGGCGCCATGGGGGTCGTGCTCCTTCCGTGCTCCGCCTACCGAGTTAGCTGTCGGGTTCGGGCGGGTCGATCCGGAAGGCATGCCCTACGGCCCTTGCCCCTGCGGGCAGTCGGCCGATTCACCCCAGTGGTTCGGTTGGGTCCCCGGCTCCGGATCGCCCTCAGGGGCACCGGACTCGGCGGAGGCCGCGCGGCCCGACGGGATTCGCCGGGGAGAGCCGAGCGGCTTGCCCGTCAACTTAGCCAACTTGTGTCACTCGTGTGAAGGTTGACGTGCGTAATGTCCGATACGTATTTGTGATGTTCGTCGTAGCGTTCGGAATCCGGCCGTGCCAGACGGCATTTCACCCGCACGCCGACCACTGTCGTACGGGCGTCGGAGCGGCGCCGTCGGCCGCCCGAGGGGTCCGTTTCCTCTGAAGTCACCGTGAATTCGTTGGGCCGTTGAACACGGTGGCGCCGCGCCGCGTATGGGGTGGGGGATTTCCATGCCCGGCCGCCCACGAGACGCAGGGGAACGACCTTGAGACGCAACAGGCGCAGACGCCCGACCGGAGCACAACGCGCGACCTTCGCAGCGGTCGCCCTGATGCTCGGCGGCGCAGGACTCGTCGCGGTGAACGTCTACGCCTCGGCCACCGAAGGTGGTTCGGACCAGTGGTCCGGGCAGAACGCGACAGGTCAGGTGCTGTCCGCGCCCACCGTCTACTGCCCCGACGTCGGCAGCCGGCTGACGGACGTGCCCGACGCCGCCCGGGCCGACGTCGACGGTGAACTCGCGCAGCTGGACCAGCAGATCGCGGCCGCCTACCAGCAGCTCAAGACGTCGGCCGCGGCGGTCCAGCAGAACCCCGGCGTCGCCGACGAGACGATCATGAATCCGCTGAAGGAGAAGCGGTCCGCGTCCCTGCAGCGCATCGCCGACGCCATCGGCCGCGAGGGCGACCGCCCCCAGGGCCTCGAACAGCTCGCCGCCTGCACCCTGCGCTCCTCGGATCAGGGCGGCGCGCAGTCGGCGGCGCCGCAGGGCAGCGCCACGCCGAGCCAGGCCGCCGGCGCCGGCGGCCAGGGCGGCAACGGCCCGGTAGCCGCCGACTACGCCGACATCACCACCGTCCAGCCCAATGTCGCGACCCCGGCCGAGCGGTCCGGCGGCTCCACCGGCACCTTTGCCTCCAGCTGTGGCGTCAACGCGAACGGCCTGTTCAACTCGGACAACGTGATCGTCGCGCCCGGCGTCTCCAACGGCGCGCACCACTTCCACGACTACGTCGGCAACCAGTCCAACAACGCCTTCGCCGGCGACGACGACCTCGCGAACGCCGACACGAGCTGTGCGGACCAGGGTGACAAGTCGACGTACTACTGGCCGGTGCTGCGGCTCCAGAACGGCAAGCAGGAACGGGACGCCGGTTCCCCGGGCGGCGGTACCGAGGGCAACGCCGGTCAGATCGTGAGGCCGAAGGAGGTCACGCTCACCTTCGAGGGCAACCCGACCTCCAAGGTCACCGAGATGCCGCGGCTGCTGCGCGTCATCACCGGCGACGCCAAGGCCTTCGTCAACGGCCCGGCCAACGCCAACGCCTCCTGGAGCTGCACCGGTTTCGAGGACCGGCAGCTCAAGGACAAGTACCCTCTGTGTCCTTCCGGCAGTGACGTCGTGCGCTCCTTCAAGTTCCAGAGCTGCTGGGACGGCCGGAACATCGACAGTGCCAACCACCGCACCCATGTGGCGTTCGCCGCGCCCGACGGCAGCTGCCCGGCCGGTTTCCAGGCGATCCCGCAGCTGGTGCAGCGCATCGTCTACCACGTCGACGCGCCGAGCCTTCAGGACGGCGGCCGCACGGTCCCGCTGTTCGCGGTGGACTCGTTCCCCGAGCAGCTGCACAAGCCGGTCACCGACCACGGCGACTTCATCAACGTATTCGACGAGAGCCTGATGCGGGAGATGGTCGGCTGCATCAACTCCGGCCGCACCTGCGGGGCGGGGGCCGACGAGCAGTCGCCGTCGGAGAGCGCCGCCCCCGCCCCGAGCGAGTCGGCGAGCCCGGAGAACCCGCCGTCCGCCACGGAGAGCCCGGTCACTCAGCCGAGCGACACGGCGGCCCCGGCCGAGCCAGACCCCGACCAGCACGGCGAGCGCGGCCGGAGTCGCTCCGGCGGGCGGGGAAACGCCGTCCACGGCACCCCGGACGGAACCCCGGACCCAGCCCCAGGCCGTCCAGGGCGGCCTCGCCGAGACCGGCGTCCACCTGTGGCCCGCCCTCTTCGGCGGACTGCTGCTGGCCTGCGGGTTCGTGCTGCTGTGGCGCACCCGGCGGGACTCCGCCCGACCCTGACAGGGTCGGGCGGTTCGCGGCATGCGCTGGGCGAGCTCGAACGCAGGGAGCATCTCGTCGTGCTCCGCGCTGTCGAGCCCGCCCAGGCACGGTACGAAGGGGCCGCGGGGCTGACCGGGTGATGTCGGCCGACGGCCGCCGTTTGCCGTCGGCGGCTCCGCACGGCAGGGTGCCGGTGTGCCCACCTTGCTGATCGTCCATCACACCCCCTCGCCGCACTGCCAGGCCATGTTCGAGGCCGTGGTCTCCGGGGCGACGGACCCGGAGATCGAGGGTGTCCGGGTCGTGCGGCGGGCGGCCCTGTCCGCCACGGCCTCCGACGTACTCGCGGCCGATGGCTATCTCCTCGGCACCCCGGCCAACCTCGGTTATGTCTCGGGCGCCCTCAAACATTTCTTCGACCAGATCTACTACCCCTGCCTGGACGAGACGCGCGGCCGTCCTTTCGGCGCCTATGTGCACGGCGGCAACGACGTCACCGGCGCTCTGCGGGCCCTCGACTCCATCACCGCCGGCCTCGGCTGGCGCCGGGCGGCCCAGCCGGTGACGGTGACGGGCGAGCCCGGCAAGGCCGACATCGAGGCGTGCTGGGAACTCGGGGCGACCGTCGCGGCCGGACTCGCCACCGACGCCTGACGCGCTCCCTGCCACGCTCTCCCTGCAAGGCACTCCCCGCCACGGTCTTCGCCACCTCGACGGACGAAGGTGCGCGTGCCGGGTCCAGGGCACACGATGGGACGAGGCCATGTCGTCGATCCGAGGGAGCGTCGGATGGCAGCGCATCGGCATGCCTCCGGGCCGCCCACGAAGGAACTGCTGCGGGAGTGCGCCCGTGAAGTCGTGGACGTCGCCGAGGGCATCCGCGAGGTCTGCGCACGGACCAGCTCCGTCCTGTTCGCGCCGGCGCTGACGAGTTCCGCGCACCGCCGCCCACGCACCGGCTACGCCGCCCGCTGGGCGCTGCTGCGGGCGCTCACCAACAGGCAGGGGCTCGGTGGTTCGGCGATCGTGGCACCCGACGGTATGGGCCGTCTGCTCGGCGCGGCGGGGGAGGCGCTGGGCCGGGAGAGCCTCGCCGCGCTGGTGGCGGTCACCTCGCTGCGGCTCAGGATCGCCGCCGTCCTGCTCGACCACCCCGAGTTCGAGCACGACCCGGGCATGCGCCGGCTGATGGACGCGGTCACCGCCGACCGCGACCGGGAGGCCGTCCGTGCGCTGCGGGCCCTGTTCAAGGACCAGGGCGCCCAGCGCGCGCTGTCCGGACTGGTCCCGATCCTGGCCGAACTCCTCGCCATCCGCGGCCTGTTGGGCGAGGACCCGATCAACGACGAAACCGCCTGGGCGCTCGCCGCCGGACGTGAGCTGACCGCCGACCCGGTGCGGGGCATCAGCGCCTCCCACCCCTCCGCCAAGGACGACGGCGAGGGCGCCGTCCAGGCCGTCGAACCGTCCGCCCGGGAGACCCAGGGCATCGCCGCCGAGGGCTCCTTGCTCGCCTACCTGCGCAACATGAACGCCCTCGACACCGACGGCAGGGTCCTCGTCCAGGAGGTACGCGGCCCCGACGGCGTGCTCCGGTACGTCGTCCAGGCGCCCGGCATGGCCCCCGGCCGCCCCCGTGACGACTCCCCGCAGGACTTCGCCGGCGCCTGGCGCAACCTGTTCATGACCGACTCGCCCTACACCCGCTCGATCCTGCTGGCGATCCGGGACCACGGCGTCCCGCGCGGCGCCGACCTCGCGCTCGTCGGGCACGGCGAGGGCGGGATCGCGCTCATGAACCTCGCCCAGGACGAGGAGTTCTGCCGCGCCTACCGGGTCACCCACGTGGTCGCCGTCGGCTCGCCGATCGGCAACAAGAAGCCCGCCGACCCGCGCACCTGGGTGGCCGCCATCACCAACCAGCACGACATCGTCCCGGTTCTCGACGGCCACGGCGCGGGCTCCGCCTTCGACCCGCACCCCGGCCGCTACCAGGCCGACTACACCGGCCCCGACCACGAGTTCCCGGTCTGCCACCTGCTCCGCGTCTACATCGACCACCTGGAGACGGTGATCCCGCAGGTCGCCCAGGACGTCGACCATGCCCTCACCCCCTACCGGGGCCCGGTCGAACGCACCCGCGTGTACCAGCTCAAGGACCGTGCCCACCCGCCCGAGGGGTACCCCCTGCTGGCCGTCCCCACCACCAGCGTCCCCACCTCGGTGGGCCCGGTCGACGTGCCGGTCCGCTACTACGACTCCTCCGCCGCCCACCTGTGCTACCCGGTCGACGCCGACGTCGCCCGCAGTCTCCTGCCGGACGTCACGTGGCTGGTCCCCACCCGCTTCGGCCGCCGCGCCCTCGCCGTGCTCTCCCTCTACGAGCACCGCTGCACCACCATCGGCCCCTACACCGAACTCGGCCTGTCCGTCCTGGTCGACGACCTGTGGCGGCCGCACGCCTACGACCTCGCCGTGGACCTGGTGCGCCGTGTCGACCTGCGCCGCACCGGGCGGTATGTCGTCTCGCTCGCCGTCGGCACCCAGGAGGCGCGGGCGGTGGCCGAGGAGCTCTGGGCCCAGCCGGCCGTGCACGGATCCGCCGAGGTCGCCCTGCAAGGACGCGAACTGCGGGTCCAGGCACCGGAGCTGGGCCTGAGTGTCGAGGGCGGCCCGGGGCCCGGTGTGCGCTGTCCGGAGGCGGACTGGGTGCTCTACGGCCGCCGCGGCGACAGCACCGTACGCACCCTCGTCCGTGCCGACGGCAGACCGCGGGTCCACACCCACCCCCGGGTACGGCTGCGGCTCGACGGCGCGCACGGGCCGCTGGCCCGCCACCTCCAGATCCTGGAACTCGACACCGTCCGGCCCAGGTTCGTCCTGTCCAGCCCACGGTTCATGGCCCACAGAAGCGCCGGCGTCCCGCTGCCGCGCTGAGCCCGAGAACAGGTGCGCCCCATGGTGACCGAATCCCGTCCCGCAACCGCCGCCCCCGAACTCCTCGCGTACGTCAACGACCTGAGAGTCGACGCCGACCGGATGGACGGCTACGCGCAACGGCTGCGCGGTGCCGCCGTCACCCTGCGCGGCTGCGCCGAGGCACCGGAGTGGAGCGGCACCACCCTGGAGCGACAGGCAGCGGCCTGCGCGGCCGCCGCGGCCCAACTACGCTCGGCGGCAACGGCATTGCTGACACACGCGACGTTGTGACCGGCGCCCGCCCGCTCCGCGGATGGTCAGCGGCCGTGCAGCTCGTGACCACAGGCGCCGCCGAGCGGCGGACCCCGGTTGCCGTCACCGGGGTGGGACTGCTGACACCGGCCGGCATCGGCAGGGACGCGGCAGGGACGCGGCCGGGCAGGGACCGTGCGCGGGCGTGCGACTCCACGGCCGCCGCCGGCCCAGGGCTAGACGGGCCGCCCATCGCCTCTCCTGCCGGGTGCCGGACCGGATGTGAGCGCGTTGCTCTGCCGCCGCCGCCCGGCTCGCCCCGGACAGCCGGGACGGGGCGGGGAGCGCACCGCGGCGCGCGGAGCGTCAGCGGTGCAGCGCGGCCTCCAGGACCAGCAGACGCGCCTTGCCCGGTGCCGAGGAGTCATGGGGCAGTGCGTACAGCCGGAGCCGGCCGGCGTCGGCGACCTCGAAGTCCACGGCCCTGACGGTGACCGCGCGCCCGGCGCGGGAGAGGGCGGTGACCGTCGCGCAGTCCTGGACGTCTACGTGGCGGTTCGGCAAGGGGGCCCCGCCGACCGGTTCGCCGTCCGTGGACAGCACCAGGACCCGCCGGCCACCCCAGGTCACGGCGTGCAGCAGACCGGTCTCGGGGTCACGTGCGATGCCGCCGAGGTGGTCCGGGTACCGGAACATCTCCTCCACCTCGCCGGTCGCCGGGTCAAGGCGGTACACGATGGACCGCGAGTCGGGCCGGTCCTCGGCCACCGCGACCCACACGAACTGCCCGTCGTGGGTGAGACCGCCCGCGTGATAGACCGTGTCCTCGCCGAGCTCCCAGTGCCGCAGCAGCCGGCCCCGCGCGCTCATCTCGAAGAGGTGCCCTCGGCCCGTGCCCGGGGTGTACGACGTCCCGTGCGGGCCCGCGGTGAGCTCGGCCGGCCGCAGGATCTCGGCGCTGCTCACGAAGAAGCTGCCGCCGGCCCGGTCCATGCCCTGGGGGTGGTGGCAGGCGAAATCCAGCGGAACCGTGTCCACGAGGACCCACTGGGCGGCCCTGGCCACGCGGGCGATGGCCTCGTCGACCGTCGGATTCATCGAGGTGCCGCCTTCCGCCTCGGGCCCTTCTCCCGATCATGCGGCGCGACCCCGGCGGCCGCATCCCGTGCCGGGCGCGCCCCGCCCGCCGGTCCCCTCGGCGAAGGGCTGCGGCGCGTCGGCTGCGCGGCGGCGGTGTTGCTCCGCCAGGCACACAGAGGCCCGCTCCCGCGCCCCGGCCTCTGGCGAGGCCCGGGGCCGCGGGGCGGGCCAGGGAGCGGTGAGGGGGTCAGCCGGCCGGGGTGGTGTGGGGTTGTTCCGGGCCGGGCTTGGGACGGGTGCGGGTCCAGGACGGGTCGGCGGCGGGGTGAGGAGTGGGGGGATGGTTCATGAGACGACGGGCTTTCTGAGATGTGGGGGGCTGGGAGGTCAGTCCGGTGCCGTCGACAGCTCGGCCCAGACGACGCGTGCGGAGGATCCCTCCAGTGCGACCGTGACGCCCCAGTCGAGGCTGAGCGCGTCGACCAGGAACAGTCCGCGCCCGTTCTGCTCGTCGGGTCTGGCCTGCCGGGGCGCTGGGAGCGTGAAGCTCCTGCTCTGGTCCTCGACCTCGATACGGATCCGGCCGGGCGCGGCGTGCACCCGGCATATGATCCGCCGGCCGGCCGAATGGACGATCGAATTGGTGACCAGTTCGGAGGTCACCAGGACAGCGTTGTCGCAGGCCTCCTGGCACACGCCCCACGAGGCCAGCAGCTCGCCCACGCTGCGGCGGGCGTTGCCCACCGCCCGGGGCGTCGGCGCCAGGTCGAACGCCAGGCTGTGCGGGGTGGGCCGGTCCCCAGAGGCGAACGGGCCGAGGCCTTGCGGCCCAGGGAGTCGACCGAGGCGTTCGCCTCCGGGTGGTCGGGAGATGCCCGTCACGTCCGACGGGTGGTGCGGGCCCTCGGCACCGGCCGCGAGGGCCGGTCGGGGCAGGCCGGGTATCCGGTCGTCGGGTAGTCGGTCGAGCGGCTGGGGGAGAGAGGGCGGGGCCATCGCCGTACGCCTTTCGTCCGGCTTCGCAGCGTGGGGGCTGAGCGGTCGCTCCGCCCCGGGCCGCTCGCGGGCAGACGACGTCCCGTGCCTGGACGACACTGGATCGCAGCTCAGTCTCCCCCAACTGCACTGCTTCGCCTGCTCCTTGGTCGGTCGGAGCAGTAGGTCCACTGTGGCATCTGCCAACATCGCCTCGCAACCGGCAAGTTGAAAATTGCAAGAAGTGAAGTGCATGCTGCTCCCGACAAGAAGTGATCGACTGAGTCCGTGTACCGATCACGAGCGCGTGAGACGGTGACCCTGAAACCTGGTGTGAGGGGGTAGGGCGTGACCTCGGAGACCGACTGGGGCGGTGCCCCTTCCGTCCTGCGGATGATCCTCGGCCGGCAGCTGGAGGAGATGCGGACCCGGGCGGGCCTGACCTACGAGCAGGCCGGCGCCGCGATCGGGGTCAGCCACTCCACGATCCGCCGGATGGAGGCCGCCAAGGTGGCCCGGCTCCGGCTGGCCGACGCCGAGAAGCTGCTGCAGGTCTACGGCGTGACGGACCGCCAGGAGCTCGACACCTTCATGCAGTCGGTGCGCGAGGCCAACAAGCGCGGCTGGTGGCACACCTACCGCGATGTGATGCCGGACTGGTTCGCCGCGTACCTGAGCCTGGAGCAGGCCGCGTTGCAGATCCGCGCCTACGAGAACCAGTTCGTGCACGGCCTGTTGCAGACCCGGGAGTACGCCGCCGCCCTGCTGGGCGCGGGCAACCCGCACGCGCCGGCCGAGGCCACCGAGCGCCGGGTGGCGCTGCGTATGCGCCGCCAGGAGCTGCTCACCCGCGAGGCGCCGCCCAGGCTGTGGGTCGTGATGGACGAGACGGTGCTGCGCTGGCCGGTCGGCGGCGCCGGGGTCATGCGCGCCCAGATCGACCATCTCATCGCGATCAACCGGCTGCCCAACGTCACCTTGCAGATCATGCCGTTCACCAACGGCCCGCACCCGGCGATGCGCGCGGGTGCGTACCACCTCTTCCGGTTCCGGGCCCGCGAACTGCCCGACATCGTCTATCTCAACGGCCTGGTGGGCGCGGTCTACCTGGACAAGAGCGACGACGTCGTGGTCTACCGCGAGGCCCTGGACCGGTTGGGCGCCCAGGCGGCGCCCGCCAGGAAGACCGAGGCCATCCTCGGTGCGATTCGCGAGGAGCTCTGACGTGCACCACCCCGTACACAACGGCATTCCGTCCCGGCAACTCGGCGCGCGCGGCTGGTCCAAGCCGTGGAGCGACGACGCCGGCGGCGCTTGTGTGGAAGTGAAGAAGCTCGCCGACGGCCGGGTCGCGGTACGCCAGTCGACCGACCCCGACGGTCCGGCGCTGGTCTTCACACCCCGCGAGATGACCAGTTTCCTGGCCGGTGTGAAAGCGGGTGACGCCGACTTCCTCATGTGAGCCGTGCTGCCGGAACTACCTTGCTATAGCTGATCGTTCAACGACCACCCACACCCGCACCACCCCCTTTGCGCACCACCCCGAAGTCCCCCCGCACCCCCTCACCCGAATGGGAGACACGGCGTTGCCCGACAACGGATGGCCGCCCGACCGCATCGACACCGAGAACGCGCACTCCGCCCGGATCTACGACTACATCCTGGGCGGTAAGGACTACTACCCCGCCGACAAGGAGGCGGGCGACGCCATGTCCCGGGAGTGGCCCGCGCTCCCGGTCCATATGCGCGCCAACCGCGACTGGATGAACCGCGCCGTGCGCTGGCTCGCCGAGGAGGCGGGGATGCGCCAGTTCCTGGACGTGGGGACCGGCATCCCCACCTCCCCGAACCTCCACGAGATAGCCCAGGCGGTCTCCCCCGACTCCCGGGTCGTCTACGTGGACAACGACCCCATCGTCCTCACCCTGTCCCAGGGCCTGCTCTCCAGCACGCCCGAGGGCAGGACGGCGTACATCGAGGCGGACTTCCGCGACCCGGCGGCCATCCTCGACGCCCCCGAGCTGCGAGACACCCTCGACCTCGGCGAGCCGGTGGCGCTCACCGTGATCGCCATCGTGCACTTCATGCTCGACGCGGACGACGCGGTCGGTGTCGTACGACGGCTGCTGGAACCGCTGCCCTCCGGCAGCTACCTGGCGATGTCCATCGGCACCGCCGAGTTCGCGCCCGAGGAGGTGGGCCGGGTCGCCCGCGAGTACGCGGCCCGCAACATGCCGATGCGGCTGCGCACCATCGACGAGGCCCACGAGTTCTTCGAGGGCCTGGAGCTGGTCGAGCCGGGCATCGTCCAGGTGCACAAGTGGCATCCGGACGGCACCGGCGAACAGGGCATCCGCGACGAGGACATCGCGATGTACGGAGCGGTCGCCCGCAAGCCGTGACCCACCCGACTCCGTGCCGGGGCCCGGCTCACCTTCCCGGCCCCGGCACGGGCGTCTCACGGGTACCGTGAGGTCATGAACAGCATGCGCGTCACCCGCCGGGTGCAGGCGCCCCCGGCCGCCGTCTACCGGGCGCTGCTCGACCCGGAGGCGGTCGCCGCCTGGCGGTCGCCCGACGGCATGACCGCCCGGGTCCATGCCTTCGACGCCCGGGAGGGCGGCGAGTTCCGGGTGTCCCTCGACTACGACGACCCCGGCCGCGCCGGGAAGTCCGGCGGGCACACCGACACCTACCGGGGCCACTTCGCCCGGCTGGTCCCGGACCGGCTCGTCGTCGAGGTGATCGAGTTCGAGACCGGGGACGACACCGTGCGCGGCACCATGACGATGACGACGGCCCTCACCGCGGCCGGTGGCGGCACCGACGTCGAGGTCCTGCACGAGGGCATCCCCGAAGGCGTCCGCCCCGAGGACAACGAACTGGGCACCCGGATGGCCCTCGACAACCTGGCCCGGCTCGTCGAGGGCCTCGCCTGACTCAGGCGTTCGGGTCGAACGCGATCCCGGACGGCATCGAGTAGGCCAGGTTGGACTCGAAGGAACCGTCCTTGATCTTGATGGTGGCCTGGCCGAAGTCCGCGTTCATCAGCTTGTCGCGGTAGCCCGCCGGGTAGCCGTTCCAGCCCACCAGACGCGGGAAGAACCAGCCGCCGGTCGCGTTCTCCGGCGGGTCGTCGTTGGAGTTGGCGAAGCGGAAGTCGTGAGTGGACAGGCCGTCCTTGTGGTACACGATCTTCGGGTGGGTGCCGTCGAACCGGATCGCCGAGGCGGCCGCCACCTGGTAACTGCTGTGCTGGGACACCGAGACGTACTGGACCTGGTCGTTCTGTATCCACACGATGACGTGCTCCCAGTCGTGCCGGTGGCCGATGGCCAGCGGCCCGTACGTCGCCTGGTCCTTCTCGAAGTAGCTGGCGTACATCACCGCGCACCAGCCGTTGTTGCACTTCTCGCGTGAGTACGTGTTGGCGTTGGCCAACTGCGCGTAGTCGTGGCAGTGGCCGTTGACGTCACCGCCGAGCGCAAGACCGGGGTTGAGGGTGCCGTCGGCGCCGATCGCGGCGGTGGTGTAGCAGCCGTCGCCGTCGTAGTCGTAGGCCGGGGAGAACGTCTGC
This sequence comes from Streptomyces sp. NPDC005866, assembly GCF_040629895.1. Taxonomy (NCBI): domain Bacteria; kingdom Bacillati; phylum Actinomycetota; class Actinomycetes; order Kitasatosporales; family Streptomycetaceae; genus Streptomyces; species Streptomyces sp. NPDC005866. Next base: position 45,730 of record NZ_JBEXWP010000020.1, on the reverse strand, counting down.
TCCAGTCCGTCGGCGTTCTGCGGCAGCAGCGTCAGGACATCGGCGTGCGCGGTGGCGGGCACGGCGACAACCAGCGCGAGGGCGCCGAGAGCGGCGGCGAGGGCCTTGCGGAGCGGCCGTCTGCGGGTGGGGGATTGCAGGTCGGGCATGTCGACTCCCTGTCTCTGAAAGGCGATGCGGAGTCTGGCAGGGAGCCAGTGGTCGAGACCACCTGTAGGACTGAACTTTGGCGCAAAACCGGTTGAACAGCTGGCCCAACTCCGCTGCGGTCAGTCCCTGTTGACCTTCTGTGAGTAGCCCGTCGGCGCTCGCCGCGCGATCCGGAACGGCGCCAGTCTGCTCGTCGGCGCACCCCCCGACACCCGAGACGGAGCCCGGTGATCGACAGACACATGCCCTCGGCCGCTCTGAACCGGCGCGGCTTCCTCGGCACCGTCGCCGCGGCCGGGCTGCTCGGCACGCTGCCCACCCCGGCCGAGGCGGCGCGGAACGCGGCCGACGCCGACCCGGTCACCACGGAGTCCGGTCGGGTCACCGGAGTCCAGGGCGGCGTGCGACGTGTCACCGTCTACAAGGGCGTCCCGTACGCCGCCTCCACCGCCGGAGCCAACCGCTGGCGCCCGCCGCAACCGGCCCCGTCCTGGAACGGCGTGCGCGCCGCCGACTCCTGGGGCCGGGCCTGCCCGCAGCCGGTGACGGGCATCCCGGGCGACCAGGTGTCCCGGCTCGGCGAGGACTGCCTGAACCTCAACATCTGGAAGGCGGCGACCGGTTCGGGCGACGGCCCGGTCACCGGCACCGACGTGACCGGCTCCTCCCAGGGCGCCGACATCTACCACCTGCTCGGCTACCTCTACAGCACCGACCGCCCCTGGAACTCCCAGGGGCGATGGGACTCGGGGCGGGCTTCGGCACGGTCAAAGTGGCGGACAGCGACGCGAGGTTCACCTTCCTGAGGACCTACCTGGAGTCACAGAGCAGGGAGTCCTGACGACCGGGGGAGCGAGGCGACGGAGCCCGGGTCCTGAGGCCGTTCACGGCCGGGCGGTGCCGTGGCCTCGGATGCCGTGGCGGCGGTGCGTGGTAGTCGCGGTACGGTGCAGGGCGATCAGGGCCGCGTCGTCATCCAGATGACCGCCCACGTGCGCCAGGAGGTCGCGCCGGATGCGGTGCATCAGCGCCTCGGGAGCGGCGTCGGTCCACTGCGCGACCCGCTCCACGAGCGGGTAGAAGCGGCCCTGCCCGTCCCGCGCCTCGATGACCCCGTCGGTGTAGAGCAGCAGGGTGTCGCCCGGTTCGAAGGAGAACACGTCCAGGGTGTGGTCGGCGCCGCCCGCGCCGGGCACTCCCAGCGGCGGCGACGGATGCAGGCTCGGGACGGTGACCGCGTGCCCCGGGCTCAGCAACAGGGGCGGCGGATGGCCGCAGCTGGTCATCCGGGTGACCGGGTCCTCGTCGGGGATCTCGACCAGCAGCGCGGTGACGAACCGTTCGCCCGCCTCCTCCGGGGGCTCCAGGTCCGCCGTGTAGTGGTGCACGCTCTGCTCCAGGGCGGTCGCCAGGTCCAGCAGGGTGACATGCCGGTGGGCGGACTCCCGGAAGGCGCCGAGCAGCAACGCCGCCTCCCCGATCGCCGGCAGACCCTTGCCCCTCACGTCGCCGATCAGGACCCGGACCTCGCCGCTGCGCAGGGTGGCCGCGTACAGATCGCCGCCGATCTGTGCCTCGTCCTCGGCGGCCAGATACAGCGAGGCGATCCGCAGCGGGCCGATGTGCTCCGGCAGCGGCCACATCAGCACGTGCTGTGCGGCCTCGGCGACCGTGCGGACCTGGGCCAGCTGGGCGCGGCGCTGCTCGCGGACCGCGCTGTAGACCACCACGATCACCGAGAGCAGAGTGAGGGTGATGATCTGCACGATGTGGTTCGCGGTGGTCAGCCCGCCGTGGAACACGGCGATCACCACCTGGGCCGTCACCGCCAGCGCTCCGATCAGCGCGGTCGTCCGGGGACCGGCGAAGGACGGGGTGAGCGCGGGGGCGATGACCAGGGTGGGGCCCAGATGGATGTCCAAGGGCGAGCGCAGGTCCACTACCGTGATCACCACGATGAGCAGGACCGGAAGCAGCAGCAGCGCGTGCGACGACTGCCATGACTGTCGCAGGCCCGCCGCACCGCTCTGCCGGCTCCTCATGCCACCAGCGTGCGCCACCCCCGATCGAGCGGCCACCGCGCGCGGACCTAGAGGTTCACGCTGCGCATTCCGGCCTCGTTGTAGCGTTCGCCCGCCGCCTTCGGGACCTCGGCGTCGATGCGGTCCAGGTCCTCCTTGGTCAGTTCGACGTCGACGGCGCCGGCGTTCTGCTCCAGGTAGGTACGGCGCTTGGTGCCCGGGATCGGGACGATGTCGTCGCCCTGGGCCAGCACCCAGGCGAGGGCGAGCTGGGCCGGTGTCACGCCCTTCTCCGCCGCGATCTCCTTGACCTTGCCGGCGAGCCGCAGGTTCGTCTCCAGATTGTCGCCGGTGAAGCGGGGGCCGGTGCGGCGCCAGTCGTTCGCGTCGAGGTCGTCGAGGGAGGAGAACCGGCCGGCGAGGAAGCCACGGCCCAGCGGCGAGTACGGGACGAACCCGATGCCCAGCTCCCGGCAGGTCGGCAGGACCCCGTCCTCCGGGTCGCGCGTCCACAGCGAGTACTCGGTCTGCACGGCCGCGACCGGGTGGACCGCGTGGGCCCGCCGGATCGTCTCGGGGCTCGCCTCGCTCAGCCCGATGTGCCGCACCTTGCCCTCGGTGACCAGCTCGGCCATGGCGCCGACGGTCTCCTCGATCGGCACGTTCGGGTCGACGCGGTGCTGGTAGTACAGGTCGATGTAGTCGGTGCCGAGACGCTGGAGCGAGCCGTGGACCGAACTGCGGACGTGCTCGGCCGAGCCGTCCTGGGGGCCGACGGTGCTCATGTCGCCGGGGACGGCGCCGTCCATCCGGAGGTTGAACTTCGTGGCGATCACGTACTCGTCCCGGTGCCCCCGGATCGCCTCGCCGACCAGCGTCTCGTTGGTGAGTGGCCCGTACAGCTGCGCGGTGTCGAGGAAGGTGATGCCGAGTTCCAGCGCGCGGTGGATGGTCCGCGCGCCCTCGTCCTGGTCCGTGGTGCCGTAGAAGGCGGACATTCCCATGCAGCCGAGGCCTATGCTGCTCACCTGAAGGTCTCGCAGACTCCGCTGTCGCATGTCACTCCCTCCGTTCGTTTCTGCTCGGGTCTGGCTCCGGTTCCGGGCGGCGTTCCGCGGGGCGGGCCCCGTCCGGAGGAGCTCTCGACGCTACGGCTTCGAGCGCACTCGATGTCAAATGGCCGCTCAAGCCCCGCGTTCCCGGTCCGTGCTTCCCGTCCGGTACACGTAGACCCGCAGACGGCGACCGCCGTCGATCCGTCGCCGAGCCCTCCCGGGAGGCCGCGTGCTGCTGCGCCGGCTCGAATACCTCGTCGCGCTCACCAGGGAACGGCACTTCGCCCGGGCGGCCGCCGCCTGTCATGTCTCCCAGCCCTCGCTGTCCGCCGCGATACGCCGGCTGGAGCACGAACTCGGCGTGCCGATCGTGCGCCGGGGCCGCCGTTACGAGGGCCTGACCCCCGAGGGCGAGGTGGTGCTGGCGTGGGCGCACCGCATCCTCGCCGAGCGGGACGCGCTGCGCCAAGAGCTGTCGGCGCTGCGGGACGGTCTGACGGGCACCCTGCGCCTGGGGATCGTCCCCACCGCGGTCCCCGTCGCCTCGCTGCTCACCGGCCCTTTCTGCGACCGGCATCCGCACGCCCGGGTTGCCATGGAGTCCCTGTCGTCCGCCGACATCCGGCGCGGCCTCGTGGAGTTCGAGCTGGACGCGGCCATGACGTACCTGGACGACGACGAACTGCGGCAGGTCCGCCGCTTCCCGCTCTACGAGGAGCGCTATGTGCTGCTCACCCCGGTCGGCGGTCCCCTCGGCGACACGGTCACCGCCACCTGGTCCCAGGCCGCCGCCCTCCCGCTGTGCCTGCTCGGGCCGCGGATGCGCAACCGGCGGATCATCGACGAGTGCTTCGCCGCCGACGGCGCCGCACCCGTCCCGGCCATCGAGTCCGACAGTGTGGCCGGCCTCTACGCCCACCTCCCCGGCGGCCGCTGGTCCAGCGTCATCTCCCACGCCTGGCTGCACATGTTCGGCGTGCCGGCGGGCATGCGCGTGGTCCCCCTGGAGGGACCGGCCCACGGACCCCGGGTGGGCCTGGTGGTCGCCCGCAGCGAACCGCAGTCCGTGCTCGCCCAGGCCCTGGTGAAGGTCGCCCGCCAGGCGCGGCTGCGGGACGCGCTCGACAGCCGGCTGACCGCCCACCTGGACGGCCGCGACTGATAGGCCCGGGCTATGACTACATAACAAAGTTCGCTTTGACCTGCGCAGTTGACCCCGAGGACCGTGAAGGCAACAGCATCCGCAACGGAGTTGAGGAGCCGCCATCATGGCCAAGGTGCTCTGTGTCCTGTACGACGACCCGACCGACGGTTACCCCACCGGCTACGCCCGTGACGGCATCCCCGTCATCGATCACTACCCGGGCGGCCAGACCACCCCCACCCCCGAGGCGATCGACTTCACCCCCGGCCATCTCCTCGGCAGCGTCTCCGGCGAACTCGGCCTGCGCTCCTTCCTGGAGAAGGCCGGCCACACCCTCGTCGTCACCTCCGACAAGGACGGGCAGGAGTCGGTCTTCGACCGTGAGCTGGCCGACGCGGACGTCGTCATCTCACAGCCGTTCTGGCCGGCGTACCTCACCCCGGAGCGCATGGCCGCCGCCAAGAACCTGAAGCTGGCCGTCACCGCCGGCATCGGCTCCGACCACGTCGACCTCGACGCCGCCATCGCGCACCGGGTGACGGTGGCGGAGGTGACGTACTGCAACAGCATCAGCGTCGCCGAGCACGTGGTGATGATGATCCTCGGGCTCGTCCGCAACTACCTGCCCTCGCACCGGGTGGTGCTCGACGGCGGCTGGAACATCGCCGACTGCGTGAGCCGTTCGTACGACCTGGAGGGCATGCACGTCGGCACCGTCGCCGCCGGCCGCATCGGACTCGCGGTGCTGCGCCGCCTCGCGCCCTTCGACGTGCGGCTGCACTACACCGACCGCACCCGGCTGCCCGAGTCCCTCGAGCGCGAGCTGAACCTGACCTTCCACGAGAGCGCGGCCGCCATGGTCCCGCACTGCGACGTCGTCACCGTCAACGCGCCGCTCCACCCCGAGACGGAGGGCCTGTTCGGCGACGACCTGCTGGGCACGATGAAGCGCGGCGCGTACCTGATCAACACCGCGCGGGCCCGGATCGCCGACCGCGACGCCGTCGACCGGGCCCTGCGAAGCGGCCGGCTGGCCGGTTACGCGGGCGACGTCTGGTTCCCGCAGCCCGCGCCCGCCGACCACCCGTGGCGCACCATGCCGCACCACGGCATGACCCCGCACATCTCCGGCTCCACCCTCTCCGCGCAGGCCCGCTACGCGGCCGGTACCAGGGAGATCCTGGAGTCCTGGCTCGCCGGCCGGCCGATCCGCGACGAGTACCTGATCGTCGACGGCGGTGCGCTGGCCGGCACGGGAGCCAAGTCGTACTCGGTCAACCCCCGTTAGGGATTGAGCCGGACCGGCAGTTCGAAGAGGTCGTTCTGGGTGACCACCGGCTTGTTGCGCAGCTCGGACGCCGGTACCGCGAGGTCCAGGCCGGGGAAGCGGTCGTACAGCGCGGGCAGCGCGACGCCCGCCTCCAGCCGGGACAGGGCCGCGCCGGGGCAGACATGCGGTCCGTGGCCGAAGGAGATGTGCCGGTTCTTCGACTCCCGGGTGATGTCGAACTCCCCGGCACTCGGCCCGTGCGCCTGCTCGTCGCGGCCGATCGCGGCGTACGACACGATCAGCGCGTCGCCCGCCGGGATCACCCTGCCGCCGACCGGCACGTCCTCGGTGGCGAAGCGGATCAGGACGTGCGAGGTCGGGGTGGACCAGCGCAAGGTCTCCTCGACCACCGCCGACCAGTCGGCCTCGCCCGAGAGCACCTTGGCGCGCTGGCCGGGGTGGGCGGAGAGGTTGACCACGGCGTTGACGATCAGGGAGATCGTCGTCTCGTGGCCTGCCGCCACCATCAGCTGCAGGGTGGAGACGATCTCCTCGTCCGTGAGGTGGTCGCCGTCCTCGGATGCCAGGATCAGCGCGCTGGTCAGGTCGTCGCCGGGCTCTGCCCGCTTGGCGGCGACCGTCTCGGCCATGATCTGCGCCAGCTCCGTGAGGGTCGCGACGACCTCCTCGGGCGGGGTCTGCGTGGAGAAGAACTTCTCGAACAGCACCTTCAGACGGGGCAGCCTGGCCTCGTCGATACCCATCAGGTCGGCGACCACGTACATGGGCAGCGGATAGGCGAAGGCCGCCTTGAGGTCCACGGTCTCCTCGTCCGCCGGGAGCGCGTCCAGCAGGTCCTGGGTGAGCTTCTGGATCCGCTCCCGCATTTGCTCCACCCGGCGCGGGGTGAGCGCCTGCGCGACCAGGGCACGCATCCTGCGGTGGTCGGCGCCGTCCACGGTCAGCATGGAACGGCCGGGGTTGGCGAGGCCGATCAGCGGCCAGTCCTGCGGTATCTCCCCGCGCTGCCAGGCACCCCACACATTGATGTCCTTGACCAGACGGGGGTCGGTGAGCAGCGCCCTGGCCTCGGCATGACGGGTGACCGCCCAGACGGGCACCCCGCCGGGCAGCTCCACGGCGGCGAGCGGACCGGCGGCGCGCAGCCGCGCGCTCTCGCCGTCCAGGTCGGTGACGAAGGGGTCGAGGGCGATCCGGGCGCGTTCGGTACCGGTCGTCATCGTGACGTGCCTCCCAGGGCAGGGTCGGAGTACTGCGCCAATCGGTGCTGCGCCTGACCGTCGGTGGTGAATTACAGGGCGGGTACGGGCGTGAACCGGACGGGAAGCTCGGTCAGCCCCCGCAGCCAGGGCGAGGGCCGGCGGGTGAGGGAGTCGGCGGGCACCGCCAGGTCGATGTCCGGCAGCCGGTCGAGGACGACCTCGATACCGGTCCGGGCGATCACCTCGGCGACCTCCTGCGCGGGGAACGGGCAGCGGTGCTCGCCGTGCCCGAAGGAGAAGTGGGCGTTGTTGCCGCCGGTCAGCGCGGAGGCGTCGGTGCGAACCTGCGGATCGGAGTTGGCGCCCTGCAGGCCGAGCAGCAGCAGGTCACCGGCGCGGATCCGGCGGCCGCCCAGCTGGGTGTCCCGGGAGGCCCAGCGGCCGGCCACGTTCTGGGTGGGGGTGTCCTCCCACAGCACCTCGTTCATCGCCTCGGCGACACTGTTGCGGCCGCCGAACAGGGAGGCCGCGAACCGGTCGTCGGTGAGCATCAGGCGCAGTGAGTTGCCGATCCAGTCGGCGGTCGGCTGGTGCCCGGCCGCCATCATGACCATTAGGTCCTGGGCGATCTCCTCCTCGCTGAACCCGCTCTTGTCCTGGAGCATCCGCGACACCACGTCGTCGGCCGGGCTCGCCTTGCGGTCGGCCAGCAACTGCGCCATGGAGGCGGCCAGATGGGTCTGCCCGGCGATCGCCCGCTCACGCCCGTCGATCATGTCGTTGAGCGCGGTGACCAGGCCGGGGCCCTCCTCGTCGGGGAAGCCGTACAGCTGCGCGAGCACCCGCACCGGCAGCAGCATCGCGTACTGGCCGACCAGGTCGGCCTCGCCGCTGCTGCACAGCCCGTCGATCAGCTCGTCCGCGAACCGCTCGGCGTGGCCCCGCAGTTCGAAGGGGTCGACGGCCTCCAGCGCGTCGCTGATCATGCCGGCGCGCTCGCGGTGCCGCTCGCCGACGGTGTACAGGATCGACGGCTGCTTGCGGCCGATCATCGGCAGCAGCGGCCAGTCGGCGGGGATCATGTCCCACTGGTTCCACAGATCCGAGTCCCGGCTGAACAGCACCGGGTCACCGGTCACCTGGTGCAGCTCGCGGTAGCCGAGCACCAGCCAGGCGGGCACGTCCCCGTCGAGCACGACGGGAGTGACGGCGCCGTGCTCGCGCCGCATCTCCCGGTACAGACGCGCGGGTTCGGTCTGGAACCGGGGGCCGCTGAGCGGCACGGCTTCGGGGGTCACACGAGCTCCTGTCGGGGCAGGTACGCCGGCGCCGACAGGCCGGCGTACCGGTTCTTGACGTGCTGGACCAGCGTGATCAGCACCTGCTTGCCGGACTCCCGGGACCGGGCGTCGCAGTTGACCAGCGGGATGTGCGGGTCCAGGTCGAGCGCGTGGCGGACGTCCTCGGGCGTGTACACGGGCCCGCCGAAGTCGTTGCAGGCCACGACGAACGGGGTGCCGTGCTTCTCCAGCCGGTCGATGGCGTACCAGGAGTCGTCGATCCGCCGGGTGTCGACGAGCACGACCGCGCCCAGGGTGCCGGAGAACAGCCGGTCCCACAGGAACCAGAACCGCTCCTGGCCGGGCGCCCCGAACAGGTACAGCACATTGCGGGCGTCCAGGGCGATCCGGCCGAAGTCGAAGGCGACGGTGGTGGCGGACTTGCCGCGCACCTCGCGGATGTCGTCGACCTCCTCGCCGGCCTGGGTCATCGTCTCCTCGGTGTTGAGAGGACGTATCTCGCTGACGGAACGGACCAGGGTCGTCTTGCCGACGCCGAAGCCGCCCACGACCACGATCTTGAAACCGTGGTCGGCGGAGGCACCCAACGGGGTGCGCGCGTCAGAGGTTGCGGAGTCCAACGAGCACCTGCTCCAGGATGTCGGGGTCGGTGATGGCCGGCCGGTACGGATGGCGGGCACTGACCCGGCCGGCCGCCTGCAGGTCGCACAGCAGGACCTTGGTGATGCTCACGGGCAGCTTCAGCTCCGCGGCGATCTCCACCACCGAGGTCGGGAACTCGGCCAGGCGCAGGATCGCCGCGTGCTCCGACTGCATGCCGGGGACCGGCTCCGACTCGGCGACGACCAGCGTGACCAGGTCGAAGGGGCTGTCAGGCCCGGAGCTGCTGCGGCCACCCGTGATGGTGTACAGACGGTCGGGCGCGTCGTCCCTGCCGGGCCGGCTCATGACGTGCGGGGCTGCGCGGTCAGGTGTTCGCCGAGCTGCTCGACCAGTTCGCTCATGTTGTGCCCGACCAGCCCCGGGTCCGCGTCCTCGCTGGTCACCACGGCCAGATGGGCGCCCTGGCCGGCCTCCACGATGAACAGCACGCCCCCGTAGAACTCGGTCATCGCGGACCGCACGCCACCGCTGCCGTCGCCGAACTCGACGGACGCCCCGTGCGACAGCGACTGGATGCCGGCGGCGATCGCCGCCAGCTGGTCGGCCTGGTCGACGGAGAGCTCCGGAGTACGGCAGAGCTTCAGCCCGTCCCGGGAGAGCACCAGGGCGTGCCGCGCACCGGGGGTGCGCTCCAGGAGGCCTTCGATGAGCCAGGTCAGCTTGTCGTCGGCGGTGGTCCTGCCGGTCATGAAGTGGTGTCGCCTTCCGGGTATGCGTGCGGGTGGGAGCTGGACTCGGGGCCGGACTCCGGGTGGGGCGCGGGGACCGGGTCGTGCGCGGTGGTGGGGGCGTGCGGGGCTGCCGGGGCGTCGGCGGAGCCGGGCGCGGCCGGGCGGACGGCCTGGCGGAAGCTGTTGAAGCGGTCGGCGCGGACCCGGGCGTCCTCGGCGGCGGGCGCGGGGTGCGGCTCGGCCGGCTGGGGCGCCGACCTGCGCTCGGCCTCGGCGAGGGTCCGGCCACGGCGCCGCCTGGGCAGCCCGGTGGGCCCTTCCTCGTCCTCGTCGGGCTCCGCGGACTCGTGCACGGGTACCGGGTCCGGCGGGGCCGGCACCGGGTCGGGTGAATCCGGCTGCTTCGGCAGGGCGGGTTCGTCGGCGACCGGGCGGGTCAGCAGGTCCTGCGGGACCAGCATCAGCACCCCGGTGCCACCGCGCGCCGACGGCCGGAACGACACCTTCAGACCGTGCTTGGCGGCCAGCCGGCCCACCACCGCAAGGCCGAGCCGGGTACCGGTGAGACCGCCCAGCCCGGAGGTGTCACCCGCGACCGCCCGCTCGGCCCGGCGCAGCTGCACCTCGCCCATCACCAGCCCGCTGTCCTCCACGGACACGATGACCCCGGCCGGCACCTCCTCCACATAGACATGGACCTCGGCCGTCGGGGGCGAGAAGTTGGCAGCGTTGTCGAGGAGTTCGGCGAGCGCGTGCATGACACCCTCGGCCGCGTGGCCGGTGACGGCCGCCTCGCTCACCGAGTGCACCCGCACCCGGCGGTAGCCGCTGATGCGTCCCATCGCACCGCGCAGGATGGACTCCATGCTGATCGGACGCGCCCAGCGGCGGCCGGACCGCGACCCGGTCAGAACGGCGATGGAGTCGGCGATCCGGCCCGCCTGTGCCGTGCGGTGGTCGAGGTGCAGCAGGTCGGCGAGCACCTCCTCGTCGGTGTGCCGCTCCTCCATGGCCCGCAGGTCGGCCAGGGTGGCGGTGGCCAGGGCCTGCATCCGGCCGGCCGCGTTGCCGGCCGCGGCGATCGCCGCGGCCCGCTCCCGGGCGGCCTGCTCCAGCTCGGCGGTGAGCCGGGCGTTCTCCTGCCGGTACCGGTCCAGTTCCTGGCCGCTGTCCTCGTGGATCCGCGTCCGCTCCCGCTCGAAGGAGTCCGCGAACTCGCTGCGCTGCTCGGCCAGCTCGTCGATCAGCCGCTGCTGCTCCTGGCGCGCCTCCTCGGTCGTGCGGGCCTGCTGCTGGAGCAGCCGTCCGATGTCCTGGCTCACCGTCTCCAGGCGGCGCCGGGCGCGGCGGGCCGCCCGTGCCGAGTGGACGGCCCAGGTCACCGCGGCGCACAGCACCAGCGCGGCCGCGCTCGCCCCCAGGGCGAGGGGCGTGCGGACCGAGGCCGGCGCGGCGGTCACCGCGGCGACGACCACGAGGGCCGACACCACCGCGGTCAGCGCGAGGGTCGGAACGAGCGTACGGAGGGCAGGTCGATCGCCGGGATGCGTGGGCGCGGTCATCGGTCCGGTCTGGTCCTCGGAGCGGTAGGGATGCGGTTCCGGTGAAGGAGAAGTGACGCTCGGTACTGAACTGGCCGTCATTATACGAGAGTTGGTGATCGGAACAGAACAGTTCCTGTCCTCTTGCAGGAAAGCGTGGCCATGCAAGGGCGACTTGTTGTGTTCCGACTGTGAACGATCTTACGAATCGCCTCGCGTGAGCGCGTCCGCCACGACGGCGGCCGCCTCCTTCACCAGTGGTGAGTCGGCCTGGGCGGCGGGGTCGGCGTGAGTGGACAGGACGGCGACGACGACCGGGGCGCGGCCGGGGGGCCAGGCGATCGCGACATCGTTGGCGGTGCCGTAGTCGCCCGTTCCGGTTTTGTCGCCGACGGTCCAGTCCGCGGGGAGTCCCGCGCGGATCCGCTCACCTCCAGTGGTGTTGGCGAGCAGCCAGCCGGTGAGCCGCTGCCGGTCCGCGCGATCCAGGGCGCCCCCGACGACCAGCCGCGCATAGCTGGTGCCGATGGCCAGGGGAGTGGTGGTGTCCGTGATCCGCCAGGGTTCCGCCGAGTTCAGCGCCGGCTCCCACCGGTCGAGCCGCGTCACCTCGTCCCCGAGCGAACGGCACAGTCGCGTCACCGCCACCGGCCCGCCCAGTTGCTCCAGCAGCAGGTTCGCCGCGGTGTTGTCGCTGTACGAGATCGCCGCCCCGCACAACTCGGCGACCGTCATCCCCGCGGCGAGATTCTCGGACTTCCCGGTGACGGGCGCACCGCCCGACCTCTCGATATCGCTCTCGTCGTAGTGGACGACCTCGCTGAGCACGTCCTCGTCCAGGTCCCGCAGCACGGCGGCGACCGCGAGCATCTTGAACACCGAGCACATCGGGAAGAGTTCGCCGCAACGGTGCCTGACCCGGGCCCCCGAGCCGGTGTCCCAGGCGAACACCCCCAGCCGGGCCCCGTGTTCGCGCTCCAGCGCACGGAGTCTGCTCGTGGCGTGCGGAGTTGTGCTGGCGGGCAGTGCGGTACCCAGGGCCGCGGTGAGCACAACACGGCGCGACGGCTTCTGCATTACCACTCCTTTACCGAGGTTTCGGTGAGGGGGACGCGATGGCGCCCGCGGGGGTTCCGCCGTGGACGGGTGATAAACCCGACGCCGGTATTCGACCAGTAGTAGCTCCCGCATCGTCGCAAATGATCCGAACGTCTCTACGATGACGCGTGGAACGGCCGGGGAGCGGAGAGCCTCTTCAGGGGCGCAGGGCCGAAGGCCGTGGGCCGGTATCGAGGGGGCGATGCCTTTCATGACGGGGAACGGAAGCTGGGGGACGGCGGCCGCGCGTGCGGCCCGGTTCGTGCGGCGCTCGCTGCGCGACGAATGGCACAGCATCGCGGCGGAGCCGGTACGGCAGCTCGTGCGGCGTGGTCTCTCCGGGATCGTGCTGGCGTTCGTGGCCGCGCTCGGCGTCATCTTCTTCCACGACATCGCCCAGCACCCCTTCGGCAGAAGGCTGGTGTGGCACCTCGGCGGTGTCACCGCCGACCTTCCCCTGTGGCTGTCCCTGCTGCGCACCCCGATCTCGCTCTACGTCCCCGCGCTCGACCTCCCGGTCTGGGCCGGCATCACCCAGCTCTTCCTCGCCTTCGCGCTCGCCGAACTCACCCTCGGGCGCGCCCGGACCCTCGCCATCGCGTACCTCACCACCCTGGCCGGCACCATGACCGCCCGCGTGATGGTCGCGCTGGGCCCCGGCTGGTGGGGCTTCGGCCTGCCCCCGGAGGCGGGCCGGATCCTCGACACGGGGCCGTCCGCCGCCGTGGTGGGCCTGTTCACCTATGTGGCCGTGGCCCGCCGTGCGCCGGTGGTCTTCGTCCTGACCGGTGGTTCGATGATGTGGGAGTCCATCGCCGTACCGAACCTCGCCGGCCGTGAGCACCTGATCGCCGTGGCCGCGGCGATCATCCTCGGCCTGCCGCAGGGCCGCCGGCTGCCGGTCCCCGCCCGGCTCGTCGAACGCCTCGGCACCCCGCCGACCCCGCCCCGCTCCGGCCCACCCGTGCACCGGCCCGACCCACCGCACGACCCGTACCGTCGTTCCGGTTCCCCTGAGACCCCTCAACCCTCCCGGCTTCCCTCGAACCCCATGAGTCACGCGGCCGCCCCGCCGAAGTGCTCAACGACGTCAATGTGATGGTTTTCGCACTTCAGCCGGTCCGGGCAACCCCTAATGTTGCGCGGGCTACGGCAGGGCGCGGCTGACACCATGGTGTTTGTCGCCGGCAGGCTGAAGGGATCCAGGGATGTTCCGCAAGGTGCTGGTCGCCAACCGTGGAGAGATCGCCATCCGCGCTTTCCGCGCGGGCTACGAACTCGGCGCGCGCACGGTCGCCGTGTTCCCCCACGAGGACCGCAATTCGCTGCACAGGATGAAGGCCGACGAGGCCTACGAGATCGGGGAACCCGGACATCCGGTACGGGCCTACCTCTCCGTCGAGGAGATCGTGGGCGCCGCCCGGCGGGCCGGGGCCGACGCCGTCTACCCGGGCTACGGCTTCCTCTCCGAGAACCCGGAACTCGCCCGCGCCTGCGAGGAAGCGGGCATCACGTTCGTCGGGCCCAGCGCCCAGACGCTGGAGCTGACCGGCAACAAGGCCCGCGCGGTCGCGGCCGCCCGCGCCGCCGGCGTACCGGTGCTCGGCTCCTCCCAGCCCTCCAACGACATCGACGAGCTGGTCCGTGCGGCTGACGAGATCGGCTTCCCGCTGTTCGTGAAGGCCGTCGCAGGCGGCGGCGGCCGCGGGATGCGCAGGGTCGAGGACCCGGCCGCGCTGCGCGAGTCCATCGAGCAGGCCTCCCGGGAGGCGGCCTCCGCGTTCGGTGACCCGACCGTCTTCCTGGAGAAGGCCGTCGTCGACCCCCGCCACATCGAGGTGCAGATCCTCGCCGACGACGAGGGCAATGTCATCCACCTCTTCGAGCGGGACTGCTCGCTGCAGCGCCGCCACCAGAAGGTCATCGAGCTGGCCCCCGCGCCCAACCTCGACCCGGAGCTGCGCGACCGCATCTGCGCCGACGCGGTCCGCTTCGCCCGCGAGATCGGCTACCGCAACGCCGGTACGGTCGAGTTCCTCCTCGACCGCGAAGGCAACCACGTCTTCATCGAGATGAACCCCCGCATCCAGGTCGAGCACACGGTCACCGAGGAGGTCACCGACGTCGACCTGGTCCAGGCCCAGATGCGCATCGCCTCCGGCGAGACCCTGGCCGACCTCGGGCTGTCGCAGGACACGGTGAAGCTGCACGGCGCCGCCCTCCAGTGCCGTATCACCACCGAGGACCCCGCCAACGGCTTCCGCCCCGACACCGGCCTCATCAGCGCCTACCGCTCGCCCGGCGGCTCCGGCATCCGGCTCGACGGCGGCACCACCCACGCGGGTACGGAGATCAGCGCCCACTTCGACTCGATGCTGGTGAAACTCACCTGCCGCGGCCGGGACTTCAAGGCCGCCATCGGGCGCGCCCGGCGTGCCGTCGCCGAGTTCCGCATCCGCGGTGTGGCCACCAACATCCCCTTCCTCCAGGCCGTCCTCGACGACCCGGACTTCCAGGCCGGGCGGATCACCACCTCGTTCATCGAGCAGCGCCCGCACCTGCTCACCGCCCGCTCCTCCGCCGACCGCGGCACCAAGCTGCTCACCTATCTGGCCGACGTCACGGTCAACAAGCCGCACGGCGACCGGCCCCACCTGATCGAGCCGACCACCAAGCTGCCCCCGCTGCCGGCCGCGGAGCCGCCCGCGGGCTCGCGCCAGCGACTGGTCGAGCTGGGTCCCGAGGGCTTCGCCCACTGGCTGCGCGAGTCGCCGACCATCGGCATCACCGACACCACCTTCCGCGACGCCCACCAGTCACTGCTCGCCACCCGGGTGCGCACCAAGGACCTCCTCGCGGTGGCCCCCGTGGTGGCCCGGACCCTGCCCGAGCTGCTCTCCCTGGAGTGCTGGGGCGGCGCCACCTACGACGTCGCGCTCCGCTTCCTCGCCGAGGACCCCTGGGAGCGCCTGGCCGCCCTGCGCGAGGCCGTCCCCAACCTCTGCCTCCAGATGCTGCTGCGCGGCCGCAACACCGTCGGCTACACCCCGTACCCCACCGAGGTCACCGACGCCTTCGTCCAGGAGGCCGCCGCCACCGGCATCGACATCTTCCGCATCTTCGACGCCCTCAACGACGTCGGCCAGATGCGCCCCGCCATCGAGGCCGTCCGGGAGACGGGCACCGCGGTCGCCGAGGTCGCCCTCTGCTACACCGCCGACCTGTCCAACCCTGACGAGCGGCTCTACACCCTCGACTACTACCTGCGGCTCGCCGAGCAGATCGTCGAGGCCGGTGCCCATGTCCTGGCCGTCAAGGACATGGCGGGCCTGCTGCGCGCCCCGGCCGCCGCGAAGCTCGTCTCGGCGCTGCGCAGCGAGTTCGACCTGCCCGTCCACCTGCACACCCACGACACGGCCGGCGGCCAGCTGGCCACCTACCTGGCCGCGATCCAGGCGGGCGCGGACGCGGTGGACGGCGCGGTGGCCTCCATGGCCGGTACGACCTCGCAGCCCTCCCTGTCGGCGATCGTCGCCGCCACCGACCACTCGGAGCGGCCCACCGGCCTGGACCTTCAGGCGGTCGGCGACCTGGAGCCGTACTGGGAGAGCGTCCGCAAGGTCTACGCCCCCTTCGAGGCGGGCCTCGCCTCCCCGACCGGCCGGGTCTACCACCACGAGATCCCGGGCGGTCAGCTCTCCAACCTGCGCACCCAGGCCGTCGCGCTCGGCCTCGGCGACCGCTTCGAGGACATCGAGGCGATGTACGAGGCCGCCGACCGCATCCTCGGCCGGCTCGTCAAGGTCACCCCGTCCTCCAAGGTGGTCGGCGATCTCGCCCTGCATCTGGTCGGTGCCGGAGTGAAGCCCGAGGACTTCGAGGCGACGCCCGACAAGTTCGACATCCCCGACTCGGTCATCGGCTTCCTGCGCGGTGAGCTGGGCACCCCGCCCGGCGGCTGGCCGGAGCCGTTCCGCACCAAGGCCCTCCAGGGCCGCGGTGTCGCCAAGCCGGCACCGGAGCTGAGCACCGAGGACCGCGAGGGCCTCGCCAAGGACCGCCGCGCGACCCTGAACCGGCTGCTGTTCCCGGCCCCGACGGGTGAGTTCGAGACCCACCGCCAGACCTACGGCGACACCAGCGTCCTCGACAGCAAGGACTTCTTCTACGGCCTGCGCCCGGGCAAGGAGTACGCGGTCGACCTGGAGCCCGGCGTCCGGCTGCTCATCGAACTCCAGGCCATCGGCGAGGCCGACGAGCGCGGCATGCGCACCGTGATGTCCACCCTCAACGGCCAGCTGCGGCCCATCCAGATCCGCGACCGGGCGGCCGCCTCCGACATTCCGGCCACCGAGAAGGCCGACCGCGCCAACCCCGGCCATGTCCCGGCCCCGTTCGCCGGAGTCGTCACCCTCGCCGTGGACGAGGGCGCGGAGGTGGAGGCGGGCGCCACGGTGGCCACGATCGAGGCCATGAAGATGGAGGCCACCATCACCGCCCCGAAGGCCGGCCGGATCTCCCGGCTCGCCATCAACCGCATCCAGCAGGTGGAGGGCGGCGACCTGCTGGTCGAGATCGCCTGAGTCCGGGCCAGGGCGTGGGAGGGGAGGGCCGGCCGGTGCCGGCCCTCCCCTCCTCGGCTACGAGCGAGAGAAGTGGGCGCGCAGACGGGCCTTCAGCAGATTCGGGTCGCGCTGGGTGGAGTAGGCGGCGCCCGCCACGAACACATCACGGCCGCTCACGGCCAGCGAGGTCGGGTTGGACAGGCCGTCCTGCACGGTGAGGACGGTGCTGCGGGCGCCGTGCGGGTTGACCATGACGACCTCGTTGGACGGGTTCAGCGCGGCGAGCACCGTGTCCGAGTGCCCGGGGAAGACGAAGTCGTCCACGCCGGCGAGGCCGGTCGCCCTCGTCTCGATCGCCCCTGCCGAGCCGTCGCCGCCGACCCGGATGCGCAGCAGTGTCCCGCGGTCGCTGTTGGTCACCCAGACCGCGTCCTGGTGCACCTTGATCCCGTTGGCGCCGAAGCCGCTGGCCGGCGCCGGGAGCCCGCGCAGGGCGGTGCCCGTGGCCCAGGCCGTCGGCGTGCCGCCGGCCTGCGGGATGCGCCACACCGTGCCCAGCGCCGAGTCGGCTGCATAGAGCACACCGTGCCGCTCGTCGAGGGCCAGGCCGTTGGGCAGGCCGTTCGACGGCAGCTGGGCGATCCGCTCGGGTGTGCCGCCGCCCGCCGGGATACGCCAGACGCCGGTGTTGCTGGTGCCGGTGGCGTAGTTGACGTACAGCGTGCCGTCGTGGGCGCGGGCCAGGCCGAGTGTCACGGCGCTGTCCAGCAGGGACGTGCGGGGGTGGTCCTCGGCGGGCAGGGTCGCGAGCACCCGGACCCGGCGCTCCCGGGTCACCTTGGCGACCTGCCGGGCGAACGCGAAGGACACGTCGACCGAGCCGCCCCGCTCGGTGACGACGTTCTCGGGCGTCTGCCCGGCGGCCAGGTCGAAGTGCGCGATGACGTGGGGATTCGAGACGACCGGCTCGTCGCTCGCGGCCGGAGCCGCCGCGATCAGGCCGATCGCGACCGCGGCCGGGGCGACGGCGGCCGGGCGGAGGAATCGGGGCATGTGACCTCTTTCGACGGGAGCGCAAGGCTCCGGCGTACCGGTCACACAAACATGACGGTTGCTCAGCCCCGGTCCGTCACGCCCCGGCCGGGACGTCGCCCGCCCGGCGCACGCCACGGCCCCGCTTGCCGCGCAGCCGGGTGACTGTCCCGCTCAGTTCCACAGCGGGTAGTTCATGACCTGCGTGTATCCCTGAGGCCTGGCGTCGGCGTAGGTCAGGGTCATCCGCGTGTACTGCTGCACGTTCGGATGCTTCTTCCAGGCCGTCGGGAGGTCTAGCCGTACCGTCACCCGGTACCCGTGGAACGTGCCGGCCGCGCAGTACGGCTTGCAGTCGTTGACCACGTTCACGCCCACGGCGACCGCCGTCTTGTCGTCCCACTGGGTCCAGTGCATGCCGATGAGGCGGCTGTTGCCGTCGCCGCAGGCCAGGATGAAGTCGCTGGGCCGGAACTGCTGGTGCCAGAGGCAGTCGACTAGCACGGGGTGCTGGGTCGCCTTCGGCGCGGCCGATGTCGGCGGGGTCGCGGAGGCTGTCGTCATGGCCGCCGTGAGCAGCAGGGCCGCCCCGAGTCCGATCGCCGTTCCCACCACTGGTCTGCGCATGGTCGCTCCCGCCCGTACCGCCGTACTTTGCTTCCCTACGACGCTACGACCGTCCCGCGAGATGTACCACTTGCGCCGGGTGCGCGAGCCCGTTGTCGTCGTGGCCGTCGTAGTCGGCGGTGGTGCGGGAGACGACCTGGATGACCAGGCCGATGGCCAGGAAGACCCAGATGAGGGCCTTCGCGGTGGTGTCCAGGACCAGCGGCCGGGTCGCGGAGCGGGCCTCCTCAGCCTTGGCGGCCGGCTGGTCGCCGAGCAGCCCCTTGGGGTAGACGGGCGTCAGCATGCTCGTGTAGGCGCCGAACCGCATCCGGTAGCGGGCGACCGCCGCCGTCGCCCCGAAGACCGGGCCGGGCAGCCGCCCCAGCACGATCCCGATGATCCAGAAGATCCAGCTGACCGCGAACCAGCCGGTCGCCGCCAAGTTCGCGATGACCGCCGCCGGGATCATCAGGATCAGCCGGAACAGCACCGCCAGCCGGTTCAGGGTGGTGGGCCGCAGCTCGATCTGCACCGGATAGTCCGGGGCGCTCAGGGCGAACGGCGGATAGCGGTCGACCAGCAGCATGGAGCTGGCCGCGACCCGTGTGTCGTACGCCAGGTACTTGCCGAGGAACGAGGCGACCGAGTCGGGCAGCCGGCCCAGGACGAGTGCCGCGAACCAGCCGGCCACCGCCACGAAGAACGCGGCGATGCCCAGCAGACAGAGCACGATGTACTGCGGGATCAGCAGCAGCCAGCGCAGCAGCACCGTCCAGCGACGCTGCGGCCCGGGTGCCGGGATGTCCAGCGCGGGCGGCCACTCGGCGCCGTCCGCCGTGACGGGAGGACGCGGTCCCCAGCTCTGAGTCATGAGTCCTCCCGTCGTCCGGCCGCGGCGCGGACGGCAACTCCATCGTGCTGCGCAAGCGCGGCCCCCGCCAGGCCGGTGCGGTCGAACTCAGCCGTGTTTGACGGCCAGACCGTAGAACGCGACCCGGGCGCCGTTGGTCGTGCTGTCGGAGGACGACTGGTTGTACGAGCCCGCCTTGAAGTACTGCTTGTACTGGTTGAAGGAGGACGGGATGGCGTAGTGGGTCGTAGTGCCGTTGACGGTCAGGTCGATGGTGTTCCCGCCGGAGACGGCGATGGTGTAGCTCCAGGTCTTGCCGACCGACACATGGCCCACGCTGTGTGCGGTCTGGCCGCCGGAGGGGGAGTTCTCGGTGCCGAGGACGATGTCGCCGTTGGAGTGGTAGTACAGCTCCAGCAGCGGCTTGGTGGACGAGCCGCCGGTGCCGAGGTGGATCTGGCCCACGCACACGTTCTTGGTCACCGAGACCACCCGCAGGGTCGCGCTCATCTTGTGGCTGCCGCTCAGCGACCAGTTCGCGGCGCTGCCGTCGCGGTTCATCTCGCGCAGTTCGGAGCGGGCGTAGTTGGAGTTCGGGGTCGTGACGCCCTTCTCGGGCGCCCAGAACGTCATCGCGCCGTCGCGGGTGTCGGTGTAGAAGTACGCGTCCTGGTAGCCGTTGGCACCCTGCAGCCGGGACGAGGAGATGGTGGTCGGCGAGCCGGGGGAGCCGACGGGCTCCTGGAGCTGCCATATGGACAGGTCGAAGTTGCCGCCGGGCGCGACGTTCGGGTCCGCCGCGCCCGCGCTGCCGCCGGTGAGCACGGTGAGGGCGAGGGCGAGGCCCGCGGCGGCCGGAGCCGCGAGCAGCCGGGAAGGGTTCACGTGGGGGTCCTTTCGGAAGAGGGCTGCGTCCAGAACTCACCGGATGTTCATACCCGTGAACTCTGGACGCGTCCTTAACCGTCGATGACCCGTGAAGCTAAAGGTCCGGACCAGGCCCGTCAAGGGGTTCAGCAGGAGCCCTCGTCCTGCCAGGGACCCCACTCCGAGGCGCCCGGCACCTCGTTCTGGGTCCACCACTTGGCCTTCCAGTTGTGGCTGTTGTACGAGACCTCGTTGCCGGCCGTGTACACCGCCGTCGAGCTCCACGCGGTCCGGCAGGAGGTGGGCGTCGGAGTCGGGGTCGGGGTGGGCGTGGGGGTGGGGGTGGTGGTCGGCGGGGTGACCCCGGCGAACTTCACCGAGTACTTGGCGAAGTCCCAGTCGCCCTGTGCCACGCTGGAGCAGATCCCGGACGTGGTGCCGTTGTTGTCGGCGGGAGTGCACTGGCGGTCGCGGTTCAGGGACCAGAACGTGAAGCGGTCCATGTTGTGGCTCGTGGCGTAGTCGAGCACCGTCTGGAAGTCGGCCTGGGTGAAGTACTCGCCGGTGTCGCTGCGGCCGTTCATCCCGGAGAAGCCCTCGTGGGCGTAGGCGGTCGCCTGGTCCCAGCCGAAGGTGGACTGGAGGACCGAGTTGAAGTTGGTGAGCGCGCTGGTCTGCGAGGCCGCCCCGCTGAAGCCGCCGTCGAACGGCATGATGGAGAAGTTGTTCGGCGTGAACCCCTGTGACTTCGCCTCCAGCAGCATCTGCTTGCCGAACCAGCCGGTGCCGTCCGCCGTGCCGGCCGTGGTGACCGAGACGTACAGGCCCGGGTTGTTCTGCTGGAGGATCTTCGCGGCGCCGATCTCGTTCCTGATCGCCGCGGTGTTCTCGTACTCCGGCTCCTCCAGGTCGAAGTCGATCGCGTGCAGCCCGTACTTGGTGATGACCTGCTGGTAGGCCGCCGCGGTGGAGGCGGCGTCCGCGCAGGCCTGGCCCAGCTTGGTGCCGCCGTAGCCGCCGATCGAGACGGAGACGTCGCCGCCCTTGGCGCGGATGGTGTTGATGACCGACTGGACGGCGGTGTCCGAGGAGACCGCCGCCGTACCGCCCCAGGTGGGGGAGCAGCCGCCGCCGTTGGGGGCCAGGACGAACGCCAGCTGGAAGGCCTTGAGGCCGGTGGCGTCCATGATGGCCGACGCGCTCGGGGGGTTGTTGTCCAGCGGCATCAGATAGGGAGCTGCCGCGTACCACCGGTTGCTCAGCGCGGTGGTCGCGCCCGAGGCGTCGCTCGCGACGAGCGCGGTCGTGCCGGTGGCGGCGAGGGTGACGGCGGCCGCCGCGCCCAGACATGCGCGAAGAGGTCTCACTGGTGCCTCCAGAGGGGCGGGGAGGTGGGGGTGGGCCCAGCTTCCGGAGATGTCGCGATCACGTCAAGACATTGGACTGGACCAAAGCGCACTTTGGACTAGACCATACGACTTCTTTACCTGGACTGCCGGAGTGGTGCAGGCCGCCCGAACCGCACCTTCACACCGGGGGAGTAGAGCACGCTGACCGGCGGCCCGGGCGGTGCGGGCAGACCCGCCGCCGCCACCAACTCATCGTCCAGAGCCAGGAGTTCGGCGCGGTGCAGCGGCCAGGGGGCGTGCTCGTTCGGCAGGTGCGCGGTGCGCCCGTGCCAGGTGACGTGCAGCCCCCACCGCGCGGTCAGGAAGTGCTCCAGTGGCGACGGCTCGGCGATCGGCGGCCCGGTCCGTACGACCGCCCGGCTGGTGGCGGCCGGGCTCCGCCGCCGGCAGGCGTAGGTGATCACCTCGCCCTGGCGGCGCAGCCGCATCGCGGACCAGAGGTACGGCAGGCGGACCCCGAGCCGGCCCACCAGTACCGGGAGCAGCCGGGTCGCGTCCAAGGACCTGAACACCACACCGCGCCGGCCCTGTTCGTCGACCGAGTACAGCCGTACGTTCGTCTCGCAGAAGGTTCCCAGATACGGCAGCCCGGGTCCCGGGCCCAGACCGACGCCCCGCATCAGGAACGGGACGAGACCGACGTAGCTGACCCCGTCCAGTGTGTCCGGCCGGGTGCCGGCGGGCAGCAGTCCCGCCACTCGCTCCGGCTCCACCGGCCAGTGCAGGAAGGTGAGCTCATGCCACCCCTGCACCAGCGTCGGCCGCCGCACGGGCCGCGGGGTGGACGGGGTGATCGGCTCGGTTTCCATGACAGCGTCTTAGCACGCCGGTGCGAGCAGAGGGTGATGAGGGTGCGCGGGCCGGATGCCCGCCCTGCCCCGCGTGATCAGGACTTTCCGGCCCCCCACCCCGCCCACCTGGGTAAACTGTGGGCGACCTACAGGCCTTGGGGAGGAGGAGCCGGCATGCCGTCGCACAGTGCTTCCCCGGCCGGAGCGCCGGCCGAGGGAGAGGAGCACGGCGGGCCGCCTCCCGCCCGGCAGGCGCTGTCGGACAGCGTGTACGAGAGCATCAAGGCGATGGTCATGGACCACGAGATCGCCCCCGGCGCTCGCGTCGGCATCGACGCGCTCTCCCGTGCCCTCAAGGTCTCGCCCACCCCCGTCCGGGAGGCCCTGGCCCGGCTGGAGTCCGACGGACTCGTGGTCAAGCGCGCCCTGTCCGGATACCGGGCCACGGAGCTGCTGACCCGCCAGGGCCTCGCGGAACTCTTCGAGATGCGGCTGCTGTTGGAGCCCAGAGCCGCCGCCCTGGCCGCCGTCAACGCCACCGAGAACCAGCTCGACGGCCTCGAACGGATCGTCGAGGAGATGCAGGCCCAGCCCAGCCCGAACGGCCGGTACGCGTCCTACCGCGACTTCGCCGCGCTCGACCAGCGCTTCCACGAGGCCATCGGACAGGCCGCGCACCGCCCGCTCCTCGTGGACGCGGTGGAACGCCTCCACGCCCACCTGCACATCTTCCGGCTCAGCAACGTGGTCGGCGCCGGCGGCCCGACCGTCGCCGAGCACGAGCGGATCGTACGGGCCGTGCTGCGCCGTCATCCCGAACGGGCGGCCGAGGCGATGACGGACCACCTCACCCGCAGTATGGAACGCCAGCTCGTCGAGGACGGCGGCGAGACACCGGCTACTCCGTGACCTGGGCCGCCGCGCGGCTCATGAGCCCACCGTGTCGTGGGCGTGGATGAGGCGGATGATCCGGCCGCTCATCCGGTCGTAGTCACGGTCGTTGTCGACCTCGCCGCGGATGCGGTGGTCCGTCATGACGACGATCCGGTCGGCGAGGGTGACGGTCTCCGCGAGGTCGCTGCTGATCAGCAGGATGGGCAGGCCGTCGTGGGCCAGGTCCCAGATCAGCTCGTGGAAGGCGCGCTTGGTGCGGACGTCCACGCCCACCGTCGGCTCGTCCACGACGAGCAGGCGGGTGTCGGCGGCGAGCCATTTGGCGAGGCTGACCTTCTGCTGGTTGCCGCCGGAGAGTTCACCGGCGTTCTGCGCGAGCCCGGTGATGCGGATACCGAGCCGGTGGACGAGGTCCTGGGCGACCTCGCGCTCCTCGCGTGCCGAGACGAACCCGAGCGCCTTCGCGAGCCGCTTCCACACCGTCACGGTGATGTTGCGGACGATCGGCTGCTCCAGGAAGACGCCTTCCTCCTTGCGGTTCTCGGTCACGTACCCGATGCCGAACTCGTGCAGCGCCTGCCGCGGCGAGGCGATCCGGGCCGGCCTGCCGTGCACCCGGACCTCGCCGCCCGTGATCCGGTCGAGGCCGAGCACCGCCTTGACCAGCTCGCTCCGCCCGGCGCCGACCAGCCCGTACAGGCCGACGATCTCCCCGGGCCGTACCTCCAGGCTGATGTCCCGGTGCCCGCCGGCCGTGGCGACCGCGTCCAGTTCCAGGACCGGCGCGGCGGACCGGTCGACCGTGCGCGGACGCATCTCGGCCGCCGCGTGGGCACGGCCCACCATGAGGCCCACGATGTCGTCGTGGGTGTGGCCGGCCAGCGCAGAGGACTCCAGCACCGACTTTCCGTCACGCAGCACGGTGACGGTGTCGCAGACGGCGAAGACCTCCTCCAGCTTGTGACTGACGAACACGACACAGGCACCGCGCTCGGCCAGCCGCCGGATCACCTCGAACAGGCGCTGCGTCTCCTCGGGGGACAGGGAGGCGGTGGGCTCGTCCAGGAGCAGCACCCGGCTCTCGGTGTAGAGGGCCTTGGCGATCTCCACCAACTGCTGCTGGGCGACCGACAGTTCACGCACCGGCCGGTCCGGGTCGAGGTCGACACCCAGCTCGGTCAGGCATCTCACGGCCGGTTCGGTCATGGCCGCGTAGTCGACCAGTCCGCGGCGGGAGGGCGGCTTCTGCAGGGTGATGTTCTCGGCCACCGAGAAGCCCGGGATCAGATTGCGTTCCTGGTGCACGACCCCGATGCCGGTACGGGCCGCCTCCGACGGCGAGCGCGGCCGCACCGGTTCGCCGCACCAGGTGAGGGTGCCGCCGTCGGGGGAGTGCACCCCGGTGAGGACCTTGATGAGGGTGGACTTGCCGGCGCCGTTCTCACCCAGGAGCGCGTGCACACTGCCGGCGGTGAGCCGCAGCCCCACACCGTCCAGCGCGCGGACACCGGGGAAGACCTTGACCAGGTCCCGGCATTCGAGGAGGACCGTGCTCATCGCGCACCTCCCGGCTGCGGGGACGATGCGGTCTTCGCCATCCGGGTCTGGTTGAGATGCCCGCCGGCGACCGTGCCGAGGACGACCAGGCCGATCAGGAGGTTCACCCAGCTCGGGTCCAGCGAGAACTGGGCGCGTGCCGCGTCGATGAGCCGGGTCACGAAGGCCGCCAGCACGGTCCCGAACACGGCGATGGAGCCGCCGGTCAGTGCGACACCGCCGATGATCGGCGCGGCGAAGCTCGGCAGCAGCCAGTCCCCGCCGACGCTGCGGTTCACGCCGGGCAGCGAGGCGGTCGCCGTCACGGCGGCCACCCCGACCAGCAGCCCGGACAGCGTGTGCGCGGCCACGATCTGCCGGTCGGTGGAGATACCGGACAGCCGGGCGGCCAGCGGGTTGCCGCCGGCGGCCAGGAGCCGCCGTCCCGCAACCGTGCGGTACATGAACCCGCCCAGCAGGACCGCCGCGACGATCGCCGTGACGAAGACGAGCGGGATGTTCAGCGGAGCCGCCGTGCCGAGGTCGCGCAGGGCCGGCGAGTATCCGTCGACGGTACGGGTGCCGGTGAGCCGGTACTGCGCTCCCAGGAGGATCGTCATCGTGGCGAGCGTGACGATGAACCCGTTGATCTGCGTGGCCACGATGACAACGCCGGTCACCAGGCCGACGGCCGTCGCCGCCAGCAGGCCCACGAGCACGGCGACGACTGCAGGCACCCCGTGGTCGGCCATCAGGATCCCCGTCAGACAGGCGGTGAAGCCGCCCAGGGCGCCCACGGCGAGATTGAGCTGGCCCACGCACAGCGCCACCATCTGCGCCAGCCCGATCAGAATGGGCGTGGCCAGGTACTGCAGGAAGACCCGTACCGAGGGGCCCTCGAAGAAGGAGCCCGACGACGCCACCTCCAGCGCCACCGATCCCGCGACGACCACCAGCACCAGCATGGCCGTCGTCGTACGGGAGAACCGGCGCAGTACCGCGGCCGCGCGGCTCTGCTGATCATGGATCGTGCTCATGTGGAGCGCACCACCTTGCGATAGGACACCACGGTGCGGATCCGGTCGGCCGACAGGGCCAGCAGCAGGATGCAGCCGAGGTAGATGTTCAGGCTTTCCAGGCCGACGCCGAGCAGGTCGAGCCCCTTGCGGATCACGCCGACCAGCGCGGTGCCGAGCAGCGTGCCCAGTACGGACACCACTCCGCCGGTGAGCAGGGTGCCGCCGAGGACCGCACCCAGGAAGGACGGCAGCATGAAGTCGTCGCCGATGGAGGCGCGGAACGTGCCCGTCCCGGCGGCGGCCATGAAGCCGGCGAGTGCCGCGAGCAGCCCGGAGAGGGTGTGGGCGAGCAGGACCCGCCGTCCGGTGGGGATCCCGGACAGCTCGGCGGCGGCCGGGTTCGCCCCGGTGAGCAGCAGTTCCCTGCCGATGCGCGTACAGCCGTACAGAAAGCCCAGGCCGAGCATGGCGAGCACGGTGAACTGGGCCAGCTGCGGGACGGCCGGTGAACCGCACAGGGGTCCCACGCAGATGTCGGCGAGGGAGTAGGAGCGCAGTGCGTCGATGCCGGCCGGCCTGGTGGTGAAGGCGGCGTCCTCGGTGAGGGCCGAGTACATGAGGGAGACCAGGCCCAGCAGGGCGAAGTCCATCGCCAGCGTGACGACGAAGGAGCTCACCCCGGTCCGGGCGATCAGCCAGCCGGTGACCGCGCCGATCGCCGCACCGGCGGCCAGACACAGCAACAGCCCGGCCTGCATGGGCAGATGGAGCCGGTCGTATCCGAGGCCCGCGAACATGGCCCCGAAGGCCGCCATCCGCCCGACCGCGAGATTCATGTGCCCCACGGACAGGGCGACCATCTGGGCGAGCGCCACCACGGTCAGCGTGGCGACGTCCCGCAGGAGCGGGAAGAGCACCAGACGCTGGTCGAGGAAGGCCGGCCGCAGTACGCCGAAGAGGATGCCGAGCGCGACGACCAGGACCAGCAGGCCGAGCCGCTGGTTGACCCAGAACGGCATGCGGTGCCCGGATGTCCTTTCCTCCCGTACGGTCTCCGGTGGGCTGATGGAGGTGGTCATGCCACCCTCCGGTCGTCGAGGGCGTCCCGGTCCCAGTCGATGCCGATGCCCGGCACGTCCGGGGCCACCGCCATCCCGTCGCGGATGGTCAGCTCGGTCCGGGTCACGGCCCGCAGCTGCGGGATGTACTCGACGTACCGGCCGTTGGGCACCGCGGCGGCGAGGCTGATGTGCAGCTCCATCAGGAAGTGCGGGCAGACCATCACGTTGTGGCTCTCCGCCAGGTGCGCGACCTTCAGCCACGGGGTGATGCCGCCGATCCGGGCGGCGTCGACCTGGACGACGGAGGCGGCGCCGGCCTCCAGGTAACTCCGGAACTGCGTCAGCGAGTACATGGACTCGCCGACGGCCACGGGTATCCCCGTGGCCTGGGCCAGCCGGGCATGGCCGCTGATGTCGTCCGCCGGGAGGGGCTCCTCCAGCCAGTAGGGGGCGTAGGGCTCCAGCGCGGCCGCGAGCCGGAGCGCCGAGGACGCCGTCTGGGACTGGTTGGCGTCGGTCATGATGTGCAGCGCAGGGCCCACGGCCTCGCGAACGGCGCCCAGCCGTTCCGCGTCCTCGGCAGGGTGCGGCCGGCCCACTTTGATCTTGACGCCGGCCCAGCCGGCCTCCTGCGCCCGCAGGGCGCTCTTCACCAGCTCCTCGGTGCTCAGATGGAGCCAGCCGCCCTCGGTGTCATAGACCGGGACCTCCCGGCGGTGTCCGCCGGCCAGCCGCCACAGCGGCTCGCCCGCCCGCTTGCAGCGCACGTCCCACAGGGCGGTGTCCACGGCGGCGAGGGCGAGGGAGGTGATGGCTCCGGTCGTGGTCGCCCGGGTCAGCGCGAACAGCCGCTGCCAGAGGGCCTCGATATTGCGGGCATCCTGCCCGACGAGGACGGGAAGCAGATGGTCGCGCAGCAGGGCCAGTACCGACGTGCCGCCGGTGCCGATCGTATAGGCGTAGCCGGTGCCCGCGAGGCCGTCCGCCGTCTCCAGGTCGACCAGGACCGTCTCCTGTTTGACGAAGGACTGCACCGCGTCGGTACGGTCCGTCTCGACGGCGATGTCGGCCAGCCTGGCGGTCGCGGTCGTGATGAGGGTCATCTCAAAGTCCGTTCTCTGTCGAGCCGGTCAGCCGCACGCGAGGATCCGGTCGGCGAACTCCCGCTTCAGCTGTGCGGTCTTCGCCTGCCGGGTCTTGTCGTAGTCGGCCACGTTCGCCTTGCTGACGACGAACGAGCCGGAGTCCACCTCCACCCCGGGCTCGCGCACGGTGCACTGCTTCGTCTGGAGCAGAGCGAGGGCCCAGATGCCGATCTGGGCCTGACCGACCGGGTTCTGTACGACGGTGGCCGTGACCGTGCCCTGTCTGATGGCGCTGAGGATCTTGGCGTCGTCGTCGATGGCGATGACCTTCGCCTTCGATCCGGACGACCGGACGGCGTCCGCGGCGGCGACGGCCGGGTTGTAGGCGGTGGCGACGATGCCCGTGATCCGGGCGCCCTTCGCCGCCATCAGGTCGGACACCGCCTTCTGCGCGGTCTGCAGATCCGTGTCGATGTCGGTGACGGTCTGCAGGAGCCGCACCTTGCCGCCGGTCTCGTTGACGGCCCTCGCGACGCCCTTGATCCGCAACTGGGTGTTGGCGTCCACGTTGTTGCCGGTCAGGTGGACCAGGGTGCCTTTGCCGCCCATGGCCTCGATGGCCGCCTTCGCGGCCTTGTAGGCGGCGAGTTCGACGTTCGTGGAGAGGCAGAAGTCGGCCTTGTCCGTGCCGCCTGCCGGACAGGAGCCGAGGGAGGCCACGGGGAAGCCCTGCGACTTGAGGTCCGCGAAGGTCGTGTTGATGTCGGTGGGGGAGACACCGAACACCCCGAAGGCGTTGTAGCCGCGCGCCGCGAGGGTGGACAGCAGGTTGTTCTGCTTCTGCTGGTCCCACTCGGCCGTCTCGTCGAAGGTCACGGCCCCCAGGCCGTACGTCTTCTTCGCGGCGGCGCCCGCGGCCTTCCAGGGCTGGAAGTAGGGATGCGCACCACCGGGCACGAGGGCGACCTCGGTCCGGGAGCCGTCCGCCAACTGGGCACCGCCGCCGGTCCGTTGGGCGCCGGCGGCCTGACCGGCGGCGGGGCCGGGGGCGTTGCGGTAGGTGCACGCCGCTGTCCCCGCGGCGAGCAAGGCCGCTGTGAGAACGCCGGGCAGGAAGGATCTGGTCGGGAAGCGCATCGCCCACCCCTGCGGAATCAGATAGGAAATCGATGCGGAGATCGTGGGTCAGGGAGATGTGTGCGTCAAGGCTTGTGACAAGAGTGGTTTTGACCTGGGGGGATTCGGGCGTGGCTCACCCGAACCTACCATACGTGATCAGAATCCTATAGGAAATCGCTTGCCCGTTTTATGTCTGGCGCGCTCGCCGCCGTCGGCCGCGGTGACGGCGGTCTGACGGAAAGGACCGGGAAAGTCCGAGTCACCCACCCCCAACCGCTCCCGACAGTGGCACCCTTGACAGCGTGCGTACTGTTTCGCGACGTTTGAGCGACGCCTCCGGACCGGCGGCCCGGTCGCCGGCCGTGGACGGAAGGTGTACGGCGGGAAATAGGAGCTGTTCGTAGCAACGGCGCAACGCGGAATCCGCGTTATGGGGGGAGCGGTCGCCCATGCGATCCAGAGGCCAGTACAGAGGTCCGTCCGGGAGCCGGTCCCGGAGCCATGCGCCACACATCTCGTCAGCCGAAGGGCGGTTGATCTGAGGTGGACATCACCATCCACAGACCCGGCGAGCTGACCCAGTCGCTCTGCCGGGCCTGGCACCACGCGATGGACGAGTCGCCGGAGTACGCCAATCCCTTTCTGGCCCCCGAGTTCGCGATCGGTGTCGGCAGGCACCGCGGAGGCGTACGGGTGGCGGTCCTGCGCGATGCCGGCGAGCCCGTCGGCTTCTTCCCGTACGAGCGCAACGCCCTCGGTGTGGGCCGCGCCATCGGCCTCGGCCTCTCCGACTGCCAGGCGCTGGTGCACCGGCCCGGAGTCACGTGGGACGCCCAGGAGTTGCTGAGCGCGTGCGGGATGTCCGTCTTCGAGTTCGACCATCTGGTAGCCGAGCAGAGACCGTTCGCCGGTCATGTCACCGGCACCTTCGCCTCACCGGTGATCGACGTCAAACCCGGCGACGCCGGCTATCCCGAGTGGCTGCGCGCTACCTACCCGGGCCTGGCGAAGACCACGCTGAAGAAGGAACGGCGCCTCGGCCGCGACATCGGCGACCTGCGCTTCGACTTCGACGAGCGCGACCCGGTGGCCCTGCGCACCCTGATGCGCTGGAAGTCCGCCCAGTACCGGCGGACCGGACGCATGGACCGCTTCGCACGCCCGTGGATCGTCGACCTCGTGGACCATCTCTTCCACGTCCGCCAGGAACACTTCACCGGTGTGCTGTCCGTGCTCTACGCGGGCGACCGGCCGGTGGCCGCGCACTTCGGGCCGCGGTCGGGCACCGTACTCGCCGCCTGGTTCACCGCCTACGACCCCGAACTGCACTATTACTCGCCCGGGCTGATGATGCATCTGCGCACCGCCGAGGCCGCCGCGCGCGGCGGTGTGACCCTGGTCGACCTCGGGCGGGGCGACAAGGAGTACAAGGACTGGCTCAAGACCCGCGAACTGCGGGTGGGCGAGGGTTTCGTCACCCGCACCCACCCGGTGGCCGCGGCGCACCGCCTGTGGCGCCGCCCGGTCCGCGGCCTGCGCAACACCGTCCTCGCCCATCCCCGCCTGCGCGACCCGGCGGACCGGCTGCTCAAGACGGTCGGCACCCTGCGCGCGTCCCGCCGGGCCGACGGGCTGCGCAAGGGGTGAACGCACTGTCCTGACCCACGGCCCGGCCCGCCGGACCGGGCCGTGGGTCAGGACGGCGACGGCCGGCCGCGCCGGGCCGCCGCCGGTGGGGCCGACCGCTTGCCCGTCATTCGCACCATGGTCCTGTAAAGGTAAAAATCTAGGCGTTTCTCCTGGAAGGGCTGTCGCCTCCGCCGGAGTGATCCACGCCCCGCAAGCGCTCAATGGACGACGACCAGCTGCTGGTCGGACTCAGGTCGCTCACCGCCCAGGCACGCGAGCGGGCCGAGTACCAGCGCTCGCAGGTCGAGCTGGCCATCGCCCTCCAGCGCGGCATGCTTCCTCACGACCCTTTGATGGGCGTCTGATCGTCACCCCGGTCCTGCTGATGCCGCTCGGTGCCCGCCGGCCCCCGCCGCTCGCCCGCTGGAAGGAGGCACTGGCCCTCGCGGTCGTCGCCGCTGTCCTGGTCCCGGCCGCCACGCACAGCACCATGAGCCTGCTCTACCTCGTTTACCCCCTGCTGATCTGGGCCGCCCTGCGGTTCCGGCTGGCGGGGACCATGCTCGCTCTGTTCACGTCGGTCATGGCCACGATCGCGGCGACGGACCGCGTCGGGGCGTTCGCCGGGCTGACGCCCGTCGAGGTGATGCTGAAGCTGCAGACCTTCAACGGCACCATGGCCCTGACCGCGCTGCTGCTGTCATCCGTGATCACCGAGCAGCGCAACACCCGGCTCTCCGTCGAGGAGGCCTGCAAGGATCTGGCCGAGGCGCTGGAACACCTCACCGCGCACGATCCTCCGGGCGGGCGCGCTGCGCCGGAGGCCGAGGAACTGCGGCCCGAGAGAGACAAACGGTGACCGGGCGGTGGCCCGGTCACCGTTCACGTGTGGGGGGCCGTTCTCAGACGGTGCCGCTGGCCGTGATCTCGATCTTGGCCTTCGGCGCGCCGCTGCGGGTGCCGTAGCCCTCGATCTTGTCGACGATGTCCGTGCCCTCGACAACCTCACCGAACACGACGTGCTTGCCGTCCAGCCAAGGCGTCAGCACGGTGGTGACGAAGAACTGCGAGCCATTGCTGTTCGGGCCCGCGTTGGCCATGCTCAGCAGGTACTTGCGGTCGTGCTTGAGCTGGAAGTTCTCGTCCTTGAACTTCTCGCCGTAGATGCTCTTGCCGCCGGTGCCGTCGCCGCGCGTGAAGTCACCGCCCTGGAGCATGAACTCGGGGATGACGCGGTGGAACGTCGAACCGGCGTAACCGAAGCCGTTCTGCCCGGTGGCGAGCTCACGGAAGTTGCGGGCCGTCTGCGGCACCACGTCGTCGAACAGGTTGAACACGAGCCGGCCGGCCGGCTCGTTGTTGATCGAAATGTCGAAGTAAACGTTGTCGCTCATGCAGGTCAACCTATCGCGAACCGTCCGGTCCCTCCACGGGGACGGACCGCCGGGGGTGTCGGGTCGTCGTCGCCTGCCACCACCAGGGCGGGGCACGGCAGCGGGCGGGCGGACAGCTGCACGAACGTCGGCGCCGCCGATCCGCGGGAACACCGGTCCACGCGGACGGTCGGCGCGCTCAGGAAGGCCGAGACCCCCTCGTGGCCCCCCTCAGTACCGCTTGCCCAGTCGCTCCAGCACGGCCTCGGCCATGGCCGCCTCGCCCTTGGCGTTGGGGTGGGCGGGAGCCGCCGGTGAGGTCGGCTGGAGTGGCTCGATCCAGCGGTCGGCGGGGGCCTTGCACATGTCGTGGCCGACGGTCGGGCCGTAGGTGTCCACGTACCTTGCGCCGTTCCACGCGGCGACGACGCGCAGCATGAGGTTCAGCCGTTTCCCGGTGTCCCGGAGGTAGGGGAAGTCCTTGGCGGCGAAGGGCACCGTCGGATAGCAGCCGCTGCCGTCGTCGGGCAGCAGGTCGGGGTAGCCGACGACCAGGATCCGGGCGTGCGGGGCCCGGGCATGGACGGCCCGCAGCACCTTGTCGACCTTGGGTGCGGTCTGTGCGATGTTGAGCGTCAACTGGTCGGTGCCGGAGGCGTTGTAGTACCGCTGGCAGGGGTTGCCCGTCAGATCCGTGGCGCTGAGGGCCGCGCACGTGCCGATGATGGGGCCGAACCCGATGTCGTTGCCGCCGATCTGGACCGTCACCAGGTCGGTGTCCCGCCGCACGGCGTCGAGCTGAGGGCCGTTGGTGCCCTGTGCCTTCCACATCTCCGCCGTCGTCGCACCGCCACAGCTCACGTCCTTGAACGCGCTGACCTGCCGCGCCGCCGCCACCAACGAGGGGTAGTTGCGGTCGGAGCGGGCACAGTTCGCGTCGACCTGCGTCGGGATGGCGGGGCCCGAGGTGTAGGAGTCGCCCAGGGCCACATAGCTCGTGCCGCGGTCTTTGCCGCCGTGGTGGCCGCCGTCGTGTGCCGCGGCCGGTGTCGTGGATGCGGCCACCAGGGCGCAGCCGCCCAGTGCCGCCGCCACGGTGACCTTCCGCCGGTGCCGTCTCGCCGCATCGCCGGACGGGGTGCCGTACGCCATGGAGATCCCCCCTGGAACCAGGACGCGCACGGAACCGGTCCCGACGGGCGGCCCGCACGCGTGTGTCGGGGGTCTGTATACCGCCCGGTAGGAGTCCGTAGCCAGGGGTCGGACGCAATCAACTGGAACGAGTAACTCGCCCTGCCCGCACGGGGATCCGGGGCGGCCGAGGCCTGGCGTCACCCTCCGCGATTGCAGCGCGAAACCGATCGGTTTACGATGGCGGTTGTCGTAGGAAACCGATCGGTTTCCCAACCTGCCCCATACCTGGAGTGTGAATGTCATGACCGCGATCAAGGGTTCCGTCGTCCTCGTCACCGGCGGCAGCCGTGGCATCGGAAAGGCGCTGGTGGAAGAGCTGTACGCGCGCGGCGCCGGAAAGGTCTACGCGACCGCCCGCGACCCGCGCTCCATCACCCACCCGCACGCGGTGGCGCTGGCACTGGAGGTGACCGACCCCGACTCCGTGGCCGCTGTCGCCGAGCAGGCCCAGGACGTCACCCTCCTGATCAACAACGCGGGGGTCGCCACCGGAACCCGCTTCCTGACCTCCTCGCTCGACGACATCCGGCGCGAGTTCGAGATCAACTTCTACGGCCCACTGCTGCTCACCCGCGCCTTCGCCCCGGTCATCGAGCGCAACGGCGGCGGCCACATCCTCAACGTCCACTCGGTCCTGTCCTGGGTCGCCGAAGGCGGCGCCTACAGCGCCTCCAAGTCGGCTCTCTGGTCGCAGACCAACAGCCTGCGCCTGGCGCTCCAGCCGCGTGGCATCGGCGTCACCGGCCTGCACATGGGCTATGTCGACACCGACATGGCGGCCCACGTCGACGGGCCCAAGGCGAAGCCGCAGGACATCGCCGCGGCCGCCCTCGACGGCATCGAGTCGGGCGCCTACGAAGTGCTCGCCGACGACATCACCCGCTGGGCCAAGGGCGCCCTGTCGGGCGACCTCGCCGCCATGTACCAGCAACTCGCCCGGTGACCGGGAACCGGTGACAGCCGCCGCCGACGTGACCCGCACGCCCGGCCGCGCGCCCTGGCCGAGATGGCCTGCACGGGAGCGGTGGCAGGAGCCGGCTGCCGAAAATTCCGGTACCGAAGGGTTGTCGCCGTGTTGCCTCATCACTTAAATCAAATCCTGAACTAAGCGCGGGAGTGCGTCGGTCGGGTGCGCCTCGTGCCTATCAGGGAGCCGCTGATGAGACTGAGATCCTTGGGCGTAGCGCTCGCCGCCATGGCGGCGCTGCTCGCCCTGCCCACCGCGCACGCGCCGGCGGCGCAGGCAGCCGACACCCCGTTGTCCCAGGGGAAGACGGCCACCGCCTCCTCCGAGGAGAACGGCGGGACAGCCGCGGGGAACGCGGTCGACGGCAACACCGGCACCCGCTGGTCGTCCGCCTTCACCGACGACCAGTGGCTCCAGGTCGACCTCGGCGCCACCGCCACGGTCAACCAGGTGGTCCTCAACTGGGAGACCGCCTACGGCAAGGACTACAAGGTCCAGATCTCCGCGAACGGCACCAGCTGGACCGACCTCAAGTCGGTCACCGGCGGCGACGGCGGCACCGACACCCTCGACGTGTCCGGGCAGGGCCGTTACGTCCGGATGCAGGGTGTGCACCGCGCCACCCAGTACGGCTACTCGCTCTGGGAGTTCCAGGTCTACGGCACCGCCACCGGCACGCCGCCCGTCCAAGGCGGCGGTGACCTCGGCCCGAACGTGATCGTCGTCGACCCGTCCACGCCGAACCTTCAGCAGAAGTTCGACTCCGTCTTCGCCCAGCAGGAGTCCGCGCAGTTCGGCACCGGCCGCTACCAGTTCCTGCTCAAGCCGGGCACCTACAACGGCATCAACGCCCAGATCGGCTTCTACACCTCGATCTCCGGCCTCGGCCTCAACCCCGACGACACGCAGATCAACGGTGATGTCACGGTCGACGCCGGCTGGTTCAACGGCAACGCCACGCAGAACTTCTGGCGTTCGGCGGAGAACCTCGCCATCACCCCGTCCAACGGCACCGACCGCTGGGCCGTGGCGCAGGCGGCACCCTTCCGCCGTATTCACGTCAAGGGCGGTCTGAACCTCGCCCCGAACGGCTACGGCTGGGCCTCCGGCGGGTACATCGCCGACTCGAAGATCGACGGGACGGTCGGCCCGTACTCCCAGCAGCAGTGGTACACCCGGGACAGTTCGGTCGGCGGCTGGACCAACGGCGTGTGGAACATGACCTTCTCCGGCGTCCAGGGCGCGCCCGCGACCAACTTCGACTCCGGCCCGTACACCACGCTGGACACCACCCCGGTCTCGCGTGAGAAGCCGTTCCTGTACCTGGACGGCAGCACCTACAAGATCTTCGTCCCGGCCAAGCGCACCAACGCCCGGGGCGTCTCCTGGCCGGCCAACGCGGGCACCTCACTGCCGCTGGACCAGTTCTACGTCGTCAAGCCCGGCGCCACGGCGGCCACCATCAACGCGGCCCTCGCCCAGGGCCTCAACCTCCTCTTCACGCCGGGCATCTACCACCTCGACCAGACCATCAACGTCAACCGCGCCAACACCGTGGTCCTCGGCCTCGGCCTCGCCACCCTGATCCCGGACAACGGCGTCGACGCCATGCACGTCGCCGACGTCGACGGTGTGAAGCTCGCCGGGTTCCTCATCGACGCGGGCAGCGCCAACACCGACACGCTGCTGCGCATCGGCGACCCCGGCTCCACCGCCGACCACTCCGCCAACCCCACCACCATGCAGGACGTGTTCGTGCGCATCGGCGGCGCCGGACCCGGCCTCGCCACCAACTCCGTCGTGGTCAACAGCAACAACGTGATCATCGACCACACCTGGATCTGGCGCGCCGACCACGGCAGCGGAGTCGGCTGGAACACCAACCGCGCCGACTACGGCCTCAGAGTCAACGGCAACGACGTCCTCGCCACCGGCCTGTTCGTCGAGCACTTCAACAAGTACGACGTCTACTGGAACGGAGAGAGAGGGCGCACGATCTTCTTCCAGAACGAGAAGGCGTACGACGCCCCGAACGCCGCCGCCATCACCCACGACGGCGTCGTCGGCTACGCGGCCTACAAGGTCGCCGACACCGTGACCACCCACGAGGCGTGGGGGCTGGGCAGCTACTGCAACTACACGGCCGATCCGTCGATCGTGCAGTCCAACGGCTTCCAGGTGCCGACCGGCTCGGGCATCAAGATGCACGACCTGCTGGTGATCTCTCTGGGTGGCATGGGCCAGTACGCCCACGTCGTCAACACCACGGGAGCACCGACCTCGGGGACCAGCACCGTGCCCTCCAAAGTGACGCAGTTCCCATAGCCGGCTAGGCCGTCCGCCGCCGTGCCGGGCGCCGCAGCAGCAGCCGTCGCGCGGGCCGCTCCACGCCCTCGTAGAGGAGCCAGGACAGGCCCAGCGAGACGGTGAACGCGACGGCGGCGACGGCCGTCCCGGTGAGCAGGCCGAAGCGCGGGCGGGTACCGAGCAGTTGGGTGCCCGCCCGCAGCACCAGCAAATGGATCATGTAGAACGCGAACGACAGCTCGCCCAGGCGGACCAGCCGAGGGCGGCGCCACAGCGAGGGCAGCCCGCGCAGGTCCGCGACGGCCGCCGCAGGGATGAGCAGCGCGAAGCCCATGATGGTGCAGGCGGTGGCCGCGTATTCGTCGGTGACCTGGGGGACCAGGAAGTAGCCGATGATCGCCAGCGCGAGCGAGGCCTCCAGGCCGGGGCCGCGCCAGCGGCCGAGCAGCACCAGCCGCGCGGTGGCCGCGCCGAGTACGAACTCGGGCAGCCGGGCCGCCGGGAAGGAGCTGATGGGCTGGCCCCACCAGTGGTGGGCGTCCGTCCAGGCCAGCACCAGCACCGCCAGTACGGACAGTGCGGCCAGCAGCGTGGCGCCCCGGGCGTTCAGCCGGCGCAGCAGCAGGGCCAGCAGCGGGAACGCGGCATAGAAGAAGGCCTCGCAGGCCAGCGACCAGCTGACCGGGTCCAGCGTCTGCCACCACGGCCGCCACCAGGAGTGCACCAGGAAGACGTCGGCCAGGCCCTGCGGCACGGTGGGCTTCGGCTGGCGGGGCAGCGTGACCGCCATCACCAGTGCGATGACGGCGGTCACCAGGTGCACCGGATAGATCCGGGCGACGCGCCGCCACCAGAAACGCCGCGGCCGGTCGCCCGGCCGCGCGGACCACATCAGTACGAACCCGGACAGCACGAAGAAGAACGACACTCCGGAGGCGCCGGCCTCGAACCCCCAGGACATGAAGCGGGCGCCGGTGCCGCCGAAATAATGAAAGTTGTGCACGTGCAGTCCGAAGACCAGCAGGGCGGCCATCCATCTCAGCCCGGTGAGGGACGGCAGCGAAGGGGCGGGAGCGAACGGCTGGGTACGGGAGGGTGGCGCGGCGGCCGGAGCGGTCAGAGGGGCCGTGGTCGCCGTCGTCATCAAGTCACCTGCCGGAGGGTTCGCGCGTGGAGCATGGAACGGAGCGTTGCCCGTTCCACACCTTTCATTCCGGCCTCTTGGCAAACATCACACCAACGCCGAGGAGCGGACTCGGCCAAACGGGCCGCAGCGGCCGGATGGGCGGGTGCGACCCTACCCGGACGGTCGACACGGACCGCGGCCCTCGCTCTGTGCCGCACCCCCCGGCCTGACGGCCTGGCCCGAGCTTTCGCACCACAGGCGGCACGTCCAAACCTGGAGGCACAAAGGGGTGATGCCGCCCCGCTCCGTGTTGACGCGGCTATGACGGGGACGGCGTGGCGGCGGCGCGCCGCCGGTCCTCGGACGGTGCGACCCGCACCGCCGACGGAGGCGCCGACGGTGGACGGGTACGGGTCTGCGCGGTGCCGCTCCTGTCCGGCGCGACACTGGGGATCGCCGAGGGGCTGACGGGTACCGGAGAGGTCGTGGGGCGGTGCGGGGTCGTGGGGCTGACGGCCGGCGGCGCGAGCGGGACCCGCGGGGACACCGGTGCCGAGGGTGCCGTCACATGCAGCTGCAGGGCGACGAGGGCGGCGACGGCGCAGGTCACCCCGGCCCCGGTCGCCGCTCGGACCAGCCGGCGGCGGCTCGCGGTGCGGCGGATCTCCTCATAGCGGCCCGGCGGCGGACCCAGGTGGGCGGCCGGCGGTCGCAGGATGACGGCGAGCGGATCGTCGGTGCCGTCGAACTCCGGCTCCTCGTCAAAGCGTGTGGTCAAGGCTTCTCCTCAGATGGACGCGGAGCAGTTCACGGGCCGCGTGCAGGTCGGCCTTGACGGTCCCCTCCTTGCGCCCGGTCAGCTCGGACACCTCCCGGATCGGCATGTCAGCGTAGTAGTGCAGCAGGATCGGGATGCGCAGTCGCTCCGGCAGCGACTGCACCAGCAGCCGTACCGAGGGATCCGTCTGCTCGGTGTGCGGGCGGGTCGCGACCTCCGAGCCGACGCGACGCACGGCCCGACGCTCACGCTCCAGCTTGCGCCAGTGGTCCCGGACGAGATTGGCCGCGGTGACGTAGAGGAAGCCGCGGGGCTCCTCCACCGACGTCCACCGGGCCCACAGCCGGGTGAACGCCTCCGAGGCGATCTCGTGCGCGGTCTCGTCGTCGTCGACCAGACGGCGGCACCAGCCGGCCAAGCGCGGGTACAGGGCGGCGAACAGCTCGGACGCCGCCCGGTCACGGGACCGTTTCAACGTTCTCCAGGGTCGAAGGGCTCGTCGAGGAGGAGGCGGGACCGGTGCCGTACGTTCCACCGGTCCCGCATCCGCTCTGGCGGATCAGGGTGTCGTGCCGGTCAGCGTGGCGAAGACGATCACGTTGTCGAGGTAGCCGTCGCCGCCGCGCGGGCCGCCGCAGGTGATCAGCCGCAGCTCCGGGCGGTTCACGTCCCCGTACACGTCCTCGGTGGGGAACTCGGCCTTGGCGACCGTACGCACCTCGTCGACGGTGAAGACCGCCGACCGGCCGTTCTCCAGACGCGCCACGGCCTGCTCGCCCCGGCGCAGCTCCCCGAGCCGGCGGAAGACGCCGTCACCGTAGGTGCCGACCGTGACATGGCCGAGGATCACCGACGGGCCGACCTGCCCCGGAGTAGGGGACTGGCCGTACCAGCCGGCCCGGTCGTGCGCGGTGATCGGCGGCACCTGCACCGTGCCGTCGGCCGCCAGCCCCAGCCGCAACAGCGGGGTGTCGACGCCGATCGCCGGGATGCGCAGCCGGACCGGCACGGAACGCCCGAGCGCGGTCGGAGTGGCGGACGGCGAGGACGCCGGCGGCCGCCCGTGGCGGGCGATCGTGGCCGCCCGGTGAGGGGCCTGCCCCGCGCAGCCCGCCAGCAGCGAGGCCGTCGCGGCGGTGACGAAGGCGCGCCTGGAGAGCGAGGTCATGCCCCGGTCGCCCGGCGGCGACGCACGGCGAACACCACGGCGCCCGCGGTGAGTGCCGCCGCCGCGCCCCCGCCGATCAGCGCGCCCTCGGTGCCGGAGCCCGAGGACGGCTCCGTCACCCCGGTGTCGGGTGCGCCCTCGGGCACGGCCGCGACCTGGCCCCGGCTGCGGGCCGGTGCGGGGGTCGCCGCCCGGGTGGGCCTGGTGGACCGCGCCTCGGACGGGGCGACGGACGGTTCCGCGGAGGGTGCGGCGGAGGGTGCCACAGTGGGGACCGGGCTCGGGCTGGTGCTGTCGGCGAAGGCCGGCACGGTGGCGCCCAGGACGGCGGTGCAGGCGAGTGCCGTGGCGCTCAGGACAGTTCGGCGCATGGAGACGCTCTCTCTTTCGTCGGCCCGCAGTGGTCGGGGCGGGCTGAGTAACGGATCGAGCGGAGAGACGACCCGGCACCGGGGCGGGTTGCAAAGAGACGGCAAAGCCCCGGGCGGGTGACGGCAGAGAAGCAGGAGTTGTCCGCTTCGGCACCAAACTTGAACGGTTTGTTTTCTTGAATCACTCGTGTTTATGAGGATAGGTTGACCGCCATGACCGCATCCCGGCCCCCGACCACCGCCGACGAGCTGCGCGGTGCCGGCCTGCGGGTGACGGCCGCCCGCGTCGCGCTGCTGGAGACCGTTCGAAACGGCGACCATCTCGACGTCGAAGGGGTCGCCTCGGGCGTCCGCGAGCGCGTAGGCCACATATCGCTTCAAGCCGTGTACGACGCGCTGCACGCGCTCACCACGGCAGGACTTGTCCGCCGTATCGAACCGGCCGGCAGCCCGGCCCGCTTCGAGGGGCGCGTCGGCGACAACCACCACCACGTCCTGTGCCGGTCGTGCGGTGCCGTCGCCGACGTCGACTGCGCGGTCGGCGACGCCCCGTGCCTGACCGCCTCGGACAACCACGGCTTCGCCATCGACGAGGCCGAGGTCATCTACTGGGGCCTGTGCCCCGCCTGCTCCACCGTCAGCAGTTCCTGAGTACGTTGATCCGCCCCTTCCGGAAGGATTTCACCCATGTCCGAGACCCAGGAGAACGCCGCGGGCAAGTGCCCGGTCGCGCACGACCGTGCCCCGCACCCCACCCAGGGTGGCGGCAACCGCCAGTGGTGGCCCGAGGGGCTCAACCTGAAGATCCTTGCCAAGAACCCGGCCGTCGCGAACCCGCTCGACGAGGGCTTCGACTACGCCGCGGCGTTCCAGGCCCTCGATCTCGCGGCCGTGAAAACTGACATCGCCGAGGTACTCACCAGCTCGCAGGACTGGTGGCCGGCCGACTTCGGCAACTACGGCCCGCTGATGATCCGGATGGCCTGGCACAGCGCGGGCACCTACCGCATCTCCGACGGCCGCGGCGGTGCCGGCGCCGGCCAGCAGCGCTTCGCCCCGCTCAACAGCTGGCCGGACAACGGCAACCTCGACAAGGCCCGCCGTCTGCTGTGGCCGGTGAAGAAGAAGTACGGCCGGTCCATCTCCTGGGCCGACCTCATGATCCTCACCGGCAACGTGGCCCTGGAGTCGATGGGCTTCGAGACCTTCGGCTTCGGCGGCGGCCGCGAGGACGTCTGGGAGCCGGAGGAGGACGTCTACTGGGGTCCCGAGAAGGTCTGGCTCGACGACCAGCGCTACACCGGCGACCGTGACCTGGAGAGCCCGCTCGGCGCCGTCCAGATGGGCCTCATCTACGTCAACCCGGAGGGCCCCAACGGCAACCCGGACCCGATCGCCGCGGCCCGCGACATCCGTGAGACGTTCCGCCGCATGGCGATGAACGACGAGGAGACCGTCGCCCTCATCGCCGGTGGCCACACCTTCGGCAAGACCCACGGCGCCGGCCCCGCGGACAACGTCGGCGCCGACCCCGAGGGCGCGCCGATCGAGCAGCAGGGCCTCGGCTGGAAGAGCACCTACGGCACCGGCAAGGCCGGCGACGCGATCACCAGCGGCCTGGAGGTCACCTGGACCACCAAGCCCACCCAGTGGAGCAACGACTTCTTCGACATCCTCTTCGGCTACGAGTGGGAGCTGACCGAGTCCCCGGCCGGCGCCAAGCAGTGGGTCGCCAAGGACGCCGAGGCGATCATCCCCGACGCGCACGACCCGTCGAAGAAGCGTCTGCCCACGATGCTCACCACCGACCTGTCGCTGCGCTTCGACCCGATCTACGAGCCCATCTCCCGCCGGTTCCACGAGAACCCCCAGGAGTTCGCGGACGCCTTCGCCCGCGCCTGGTACAAGCTGACCCACCGTGACATGGGCCCGAAGTCCCTGTACCTCGGCCCGGAGGTCCCGGCGGAGACCCTGCTGTGGCAGGACCCGCTGCCGGCGACCGAGGGCGAGCCCATCGACGCCGCCGATGTCGCGGCCCTCAAGGCCAAGCTCCTCGACTCGGGCCTGACCGTCTCGCAGCTGGTCTCCACCGCCTGGGCGTCGGCCTCGACGTACCGCGGCAGCGACAAGCGCGGCGGCGCCAACGGTGCCCGGATCCGCCTTGAGCCGCAGCGCGGCTGGGAGGTCAACGACCCCGACCAGCTCGCCCAGGTGCTGCGCGTCCTGGAGGGCGTCCAGTCGGAGTTCAACACCGGCGCCAAGAAGGTCTCCCTGGCCGACCTGATCGTCCTCGGCGGTGCCGCCGCCGTGGAGAAGGCCGCCAAGGACGCCGGCGTGGACATCGAGGTGCCCTTCACCCCGGGCCGTGTCGACGCGACCGAGGAGCACACGGACGCCGAGTCCTTCGCGGCCCTGGAGCCGACGGCCGACGGCTTCCGCAACTACCTCGGCAAGGGCAACCGCCTGCCGGCCGAGTACCTGCTCCTCGACCGCGCCAACCTGCTCGGCCTCAGCGCCCCCGAGCTGACCGTCCTGGTCGGCGGTCTGCGCGTGCTCGGCGCCAACCAGGGCCAGTCCAAGCACGGTGTCCTCACCGAGACCCCGGGCGTGCTGACCAACGACTTCTTCGCCAACCTGCTCGACTACGGCACGGAGTGGAAGTCGACCTCCGAGGACCAGACCACGTTCGAGGGCCGCGACCTGGCCACCGGCGCGGTCAAGTGGACCGGCACCCGTGCCGACCTGGTCTTCGGCGCCAACTCCGAGCTGCGCGCGGTGGCCGAGGTCTACGCGAGCGACGACGCCAAGGAGAAGTTCGTGAAGGACTTCGTCGCCGCCTGGACGAAGGTCGCCAACGCGGACCGGTTCGACCTGGTCTGATCCCGGCGAAGCCCGGTGCGTGACGCCCGGGCCGGCCTCACCGGCCGGCCCGGGCGTCTTCGCGTCCGCGGCTCTCCGGTCCGCGCGAGCGGCTTTACCGTCCGCAGGTGCGGCTTTACGTGCCCACTCCCCGTAGTTTGCTGCACATCAGCGGTTCTTTACCTCACTATGACCCCGCCTCCCGTTGTTCATGCGACCTTCGCAGACTCTGCACGTCCTGAGTCACCCCCATCCCGACCGCCCGCGGGAGTTCGCACATGAGCCACGGTCACAGCCACGACCACGGTCACCCTCACCACCATCGCCACGACACGGACGCCGACGCCTCGTCGCTCCCGCCCGCCCTCGATCTGTCGGTCCCCGACGAGGAGCTGACACCCGGTCAGCTCTCCCGCCGCTCGATGCTGCGCCGCACCGGTCTGCTCGGCGCGGGCCTCGCGGCGGGCAGTGTCCTCGCCGGCGCGGGTCAGGCCGCCGCGGCCTCCTCCTCCCTCTCCCAGAGCGGCGGCCGGACCGGCGGCTATCTGTGGCTGGCCGGTGACCACCACATCCACACCCAGTACAGCTCCGACGCCAAGTACCGGGTCATCGACCACGTCCGGCAGGCCAACGCGAACGGCCTGGACTGGATGGTCATCACCGACCACGGCAGCGAGACCCACGCCAAGATCGGTGTCGAGAAGGTCAACCCGG
Source organism: Streptomyces sp. NPDC005866 (assembly GCF_040629895.1). NCBI lineage: Bacteria > Bacillati > Actinomycetota > Actinomycetes > Kitasatosporales > Streptomycetaceae > Streptomyces > Streptomyces sp. NPDC005866. The sequence goes on along the minus strand of NZ_JBEXWP010000020.1, from coordinate 2,270 downwards.
ACATCGTCGCGGCCCGCGACGCGACCGAGGACACGCTGGTCTTCCAGGGCCTGGAGTGGAACATCCCGGCCGCCGAGCACGGCACCGTCTTCGTCCACCCCGGCAAGAACGAGGTCGCCGTCCTCAAGGAGTTCGAGAACTCCTTCGACGGTTCGGTCAAGGGCGCCTCCGCCAACACCGCCGCCAACGAGGCGCTGGCCATCTCCGGCCTCAACTTCCTCGCCGAGCAGGTGCAGCGCCGCAAGGTCAGGGACGCCCTGTTCCTCGCCAACCACCCGGCGCGCAAGGGCATCGACTCCCCGCACGAGATCCGCGCCTGGCGCGACGCCCAGCCGTCGATCGCCGTCGGCATGGAGGGCGCCCCCGGCCACCAGGCGGGCGGCCTGCCCAAGCCGAACGGTCCGGGCGGCGCGCGCGGCATCTACGACGGCAGCCCGAGCGCCGACTCCTTCCGCGGCTACCCGCTGGAGAGCTACCGCACCTGGGGCGGCTTCGACTGGATGACCGCCACCGTCGGCGGTCTGTGGGACAGCCTGCTCGCCGAGGGCAAGCCTTGGTGGATCACCGCCAACTCCGACTCCCACAACGTCTACGCGGACAGCGCGGTACGCGGCCCGAACAGCGACTTCAACGCCAACGGCCGCTACAACGACCCGGTCTACGGCGGCGGCATCAGCCTCACCGACACCGACTTCTGGCCCGGCCAGTACTCCCGCACCCACGTCGGCGCCGCCTCCTTCTCCTACAAGTCGGTCATGGACGGCATCCGGGCCGGCCGGGTCTGGGTCGACCACGGCGGCCTGATCAGCGGCCTCAACGCCCAGCTGCGTTCGGGCTCCCGCGCGGTGACCCTCGGCGGCGTGCTCCAGGTCCGCAAGGGCAGCCAGGTCGACCTGGTCATCGAGATCAGCCTCGCCAACGGCCCCAACTGGTCCCAGTTCGTGCCCGCCCTGGCCCGGGTCGACGTCATCCAGGGCGATGTCACCGGCACGGTCTCCGACAAGGACACCTTCGCCACGCCCGCCACCAAGGTCGTGAAGTCCTTCGAGGTCAACAAGGCCACCGGCGCGGTCCGGCTGACGTACTCCCTCGGCCGCCTCGACCAGCCGGTCTACGTCCGGCTGCGCGGCACCGACGGCAACCGCTCGGCGGTCGGCATCAACGGTGCCGCCGTGGACCCGGCGGGCCCGGCCATCGACGTCCTCGGCGACGCCGACCCGTGGAAGGACCTGTGGTTCTACTCCAACCCGATGTGGGTCCTGCCCGCATGACCTCCCTGCACCACGCCTCCGGCGTCCACCCCGTCATCGGGGTGGACGCCGGTACGGCGACCCTGCGCGAGGCGGACCATCTGATCCACGAGCTGCTGGGCCGACTGGCGCTCACGGAAGGCGTGTTCGCCTGCTCCCACCTGCACCGCACCGACGAGCGCCGGGGTACGGCGGTGTCGCTGGCCGTCCCCGACCCGGACATGGTGTGGCAGGAGCTGCTGGAGGGGCTGCCGGAGGGCACCGGCCTGGTCCTGGGTGACCGCGCCCACGGGCCGGGCGACGCGGTGGACACCGCGCGCCGGGCGGCCGGCGCACCCCCCGCCTCGGGCCGGGCCGTCGTCTACCCGGGCGTGGAGCACCTCACCGGTACGGTCACCGCGGCCGCCGTACTCGACCACAGCGCCATCGAGCGCCTGGTGGTCCTGGGCGCACCTGCGGCCGAACTCCCGCCCGCAACCCAGGTCCTGACGCAGGGTCACGTACGCCCGGAGTGGCGGGACGGGGTCCTCACCCTGGTTCTGGTCCCGGCGGCGGGCGGCCTGCTGGCCCCCTTCGAGGTCCCCAACCCCACGCCCTGCTGCGCGGACCACCCCTGACGCGACGCCGCGTCACAGCTGGGTGCGGTCGCACTCCACGCTCCTTGTCTCCCGCTACTCCACCGTCGTCCCCGGCTAAGGCACGTGCGCCCTGCACGACCTGCGCCGTCTCATCGGCGACACCGCCATGGCCACGCTGCTGAAGAACTACGCCACCGCGCACTGGTACGGCGTCTCGACCACCGCCGAGTTCAAGGCGGCGGCCCAGGCGGCCACCAGCACGGACCTGACGTCGTTCCGGACCACCCACCGCATCGACGGCTGACGGCACACCGGCCCGCAGACCCGGCCGCGGGACGGCCGTTGGGCTAGGGCCTGTTGCGAAAGTCCCGTCGTCCGCCCGGAGGGCGGGCCCCGCGGCGTCCGGTGCGTGCTCTCGGGGTGCCGGGTGCAAGCCCTCGTA